>NZ_KV802735.1:233899-280358 GCF_001810825.1 Streptococcus sp. HMSC076C08
GATACTCTTATCTGAAAGTGTCACGATTTTGCCCTTGACTTGCTTGCCATCTTGGTCGAAGTAAAGTGTTTGTTTGCCAATCTTTTGAAGACCTGTCACTGCTTTACCAGTTTTGTCAAAGTAATACCATTCGTTCTTGGCACCTTCAGCAAACTTGCCGACCGCCATTTCTCCTGAGTTGGCATCAAAGTAACGGATACTCTTATCTGAAAGTGTCACGATTTTACCCTTGACTTGCTTGCCATCTTGGTCAAAGTAAAGTGTTTGTTGACCAATCTTTTGAAGACCTGTCACTGCAACTCCATCTGCTCCGAAATAGTACCAATCACTTGGGTTATCACCTTGAGCAAAACGATTGATAACAGCATTTCCTGAATCCTTGTCAAAGTAACGAAGTTTGCCATCTTTAGCACTCACAATCTTGCCCTTAACCTGATAGCCGTTTTCATCAAAGAATTGCTGTCCATCTCCTATCTTGACAAGACCTCGAGCCATAACGCCCTTGGCATCAAAGTAACGCCAGTTTTGACCATCAGTAGTGTAGTAACGGTTGAGAACTTGGGCACCAGTTTGATCATAGTAGTACTGATTACCATTTTCATCTTCACGGATAGAATCACGAAGTTGAATACCATTCTTCAAGAAATAAACGTGCTTGCCATCAATTTCATGAGCACCTGTTACAAGATAGCCTCGTTTATCGAAGTAATACCAATTTCCATTTTCATCTTGGATAAAGGAATTTTTAGCTTGATAACCACTAGTTGAATAGAACTTGGTACCATTGGCATCACTAACAAATCCTGTGTAAGCATTCTTATTAACTAATTGCTTAGGCAATACGATCTCGCCATTTTTGTTAGTGAGATAGTCGTTGCTAGCCCAGTCTTTAAGAACATAGTAAGCACCACGACCTAAGATATTGGTACCATTGAAGTACTTAGCCGACCACTTGGTAATCTTCTCATCTGTTGTCATTTTTTGACCATTGGAAATCTGTACTCGTTCAAAGATTTCTGGATATTTAGCTTTAAGCTCATCCAAGAAGGCTCCACCGTACTTACCTTGGAAATCAGTCCCATTGGTCTTACTATTAGCTACATAGAGTTTTTCCTTAATTTCTGCGCCTTCACGGTAGGTTCCATAGTTATTGACACGTGTTGCTGTTACCACTTCCTTACCTGGTAGGTTATAGATTTGATCTGGTACCCAGTCCGCGATGGCTTGGATATTAACACTGTGAAGCGCACGGAGAGCATTGAGCAAATCTTTTAAAGAACCATATTTATTGTTCTTACTCATGGCCATATCGTAGCGGTCTTCAAAGGCATAACCATTCTGAATGATAGAATCTAAGAAAGTACCGTCTTGGCTAGATACATACTGAGGTGGTAGCTCAAATGAAGTTACTCCCCATTCCTTGAAGAGGTTGACATTTTTAGCAATGACTTTATTGGTATATTGGTCATCGCGTGTTGCAAAGTCCTGGAAGTTAGAAAATCCTTCGTAAATCAACTGAGAATCAAGGGCTGCGCTAGATTCGTAAACCTGACCACTGGCATTTTTCTTCTTGCTTGCTGTTGTACGAGCATCCTGATCTGCCTTAGCGCCAACTGGTACCCAAACAGCCAGATATCCAGAAACCTGTACATTGCTGTAGCCTGCAATATCATTCATATCAAAGGTTAAAATACCATTAGCATCTGTCTTCTTCCAGAGCGATTGCGGCACTTCTTCGTCAGTTAGATAGCGGGAAATACCATCTTTGGTCGTCAAAAGCACAGGGCGATAGTATTGATTCTTATGGGCTGCTCCCATATTGACTTGCAGTTTATCCCACGCATTTAACTTGAGGTTAGGGTTGTTTGAAGCAATAACAGCCATCCCTTGAGTACGAGTTTCTGCTGTTCCTTCATCTGTTGCTTCATTAGCACCCGTACCGTAGCGCACAGAAGTCAAAATACCATTGTAAGACCATTTATCAGCCTCACGAGGTACACCCATATAAGTGACTTTCATGTCTTGTCCACCTGCTACATACTTAATACGAGCACGCAACAAGGCATCGATAGCGTCGTGGTAAGGAGATTTTTTCTCCATGTATTGACCATCATCGGTATAGAGATCACCATAGTAGACCCGAGTGATAGAGTCTTTATTGGAGAGCATGAGAGCATGAGCAGTTGGGATGTTGAACTGCGTATATTTCTTGTCCGCCTTGCGCATATCTTCGTTGTAGATCTTGAAGGCTTGCTTGAGTTCATCCATGGTAAAGGTCAAACCATCCGTATTTGGATTGATATTTTCTCGAATGATGTCGGCAATAACAGTTTGTACTTCACTATCATGAGCCCGAACAAAGATATAGTTAGCCATTCGTTCGCCATTTTTCTTTTCAGAAGAACGGTCATTTAGACTATTTGTAATCGTTGGCTCTACTCCGCTACGGATAGATAGATTACGCATGAATGAATAAAGCAAGGACAAGCGTAGCTTGTTGTCAATTGCTAGTTGAGCACCCTTAGTATCTTTGTTGTAGTCAGGATCGTTATCAGACCAAGCTTCCAAGATAGACAAATGCTTAATAGCTTCTTCTTCACTTTCTCCAACCTTGTAGCGAGACTTGAAGTAGTCAGATGCGATTTGGAGCAAGTCTGCGTTGACATTGTCCACCGCATCGACACGAACTCCATCAAAATTAGCAGTCGGATCATTGGCTACGATGCTTCCAAAGTTCATCATAAAATGCAACCAGTTGAGTTGTTCGGCCTGAACAGCTGGATTAGAATTGTCAAAGTCGCTAGAGAGCAAGAACTCATAACCACCGTTTGACTTGTCAATGAAGTACTTAGGTGTACCTGTTTGACTAGTAGGGGTACGGTTAAGCAGACGGAACTTAGAGTCAGCATGAGAGCTCTTCTCATTATTAGTATAAAGCAAAGCTCCACCCTGCAAGTGGTCCTTTTTAGTACCAGTTGTTTCAGACTCTGACTTGATATTCCAGTTTGGCTGGGTTTTGACAAAGGCACCCATCAGCGTTCTCAACCATTTGGTATCGCCTTCTTTACCAATTTTTTCCTCAATTTTGCGCTGAACCTGCTGAGAAGCACCTGTCAGAAGAGCTTGTTCAACTTTGTTTTCAAAAGCACCTGCTCCCAGACCTTGCTGATTCATATAGTTGAGGTAATTAATTTGAGTACGTTTATCAGGCCACCAAGCCATCAAAAGAGGACGCAAGTCTGTTTCTGTCGAAGCCGTCCATGTTTTTCCATCTTTTAAGATGAACTTTGGACGATACCAGCTATCTGCTGTCAAATAACCGTCTACAGTTTCAATATCCTTGTCAGTCGTACCATAGAAAGCATTCTTTTGGGAGAATTCATTATTGAGACTGCTGGTTCCTTGTTGGAACTGATATTCATTTGAATCAACTAAGGCACCAGTTTCTGCATCAAAATAAAGTATTCTGCCATTAAGTTCAACTGCAAAGTTCTTTTTAACTGTACCATCGTCCTGAACATAGTAATTTTTACCATCAATGGTCTTGATATGAGATAGGACATCATCATCATGGTCAGCATTTACAGGTGCAGGTTGAGCCTGATCTGCCACCATTCTTTCAGCTATTGCTCCCTGTTTTTGAGCAGGTTCGGGCAAGCGATCTTTCTTTGCAACCTTTGGATTTGCAACAATCTTGTCTTCAACAGCCGTTTTTTCTCGCTTGTCGCCTTCTTGGTCTTGGGCAGTTGTTGGCCTTGCTTGTTTATTCTGGTCTGCTACTTCAGTTTTAGGAGTTTCTGTGATTGCATTAGCAGCTTTAACTTCTTCAGCAACAGCAGCCTTTTCTGTAGATGCTTCTTTCGTATCTGCTGGTTTAGCAGGCTCTTGAGCATTGGTTTGAACTGTTGCTTCTGTATTTTCTGCTGGTTTAGCAGGTTTTTCACTAGCAGCAACATCGCCTGTCACCTTGTCTGCAGGGGTTGCTTTTTCTGCTTCTTGCTCAGATGCTATTTTAGCTTGGGCTGGAGTTTGCTGACCCGGATCACTAGTCTGAGCTGTAGCAGGTTCTTGAACCACAACCTGCTTTACATCATCCGCATGGACAACGCCTGGTTCTAGACCAAGTACCTTTGGTGCTACAATAAGGGCCAAGGTCGTCAAAGCAATGGCTACCCAGTTTTTCTTAACTTTATGCATCTTATAATGAATCTTTTTCTCCATCATAAAGCCTCCTTCTGAATTTAGTATAAAGTTATGCCCTTATTCTAGTATATTTTTCAAAATGATCATTTTTTGTTGCACATCTACAACTATGAAAGGCAAATTCTTTCAAACTGTTCTTTAAGTTTTTGGGCAACACCAAAGGAATCTAAAAATTCAAAAAAAGATAGGCATTGCTCGATGTCACTGAGAGCATTAGTATTCCCGACCTTATAGGCATACAGAGCCCTATGATACTTAATCAGCGTTCGGTCATATAGATCTGTTTCAGGGATTTTAGAGTGGTCGAGATAATTGAGAAACCTCATAGCAACTAGCAGATGGTTTCCTTCTATACAGACGCTAATGACATTAAGTAGCATCTTGATAATACGGCGGCGATTTTCAGGTAGGTTGTTATAAAACTGGGTACGATTGATCATCTCACTAGCGAAGGTTTCCAACGTTTCCAAGGTCATCAAATCAACACTGTTTGTAAAAAGCCAGAGTTCATAACGTCCCCACTCCTCAACAGAAAAGAGATGATCCGTCAGGAATTCTATATCCTTCTTGCTAATCTGAAAATCTGAGCAACAGGAAGACAGAAGAGCTCTGACAATGATCGTATTGAGTTTATAGTTTTTCTTCTCAGGAAACTGTTCGGTCAAAGCTTCTGAGCTTGACAAAATATTTTGGAGCTTGACAACATTGTTTTCCTGATATGCATCAGCTACTTTTTTTGAAAACAGCACATCATCTGAATCAATGTAATTATGGTAAACATACTGAAACTCCTCTAGGGAAACGGCCATATTTTTTAAACAGCAATAAAAAGAATCAAGTGTGATCCCATTAACTCCCCGTTCAAAACGGGATAGCTGAGCTACGGAAATATCACCAGCAGCTACCTCTTTCAGGGACATTTTTTTTGATTCTCTAATGACTTTGAATATTTTTCCAAATGCTTTCAACATATCACTCCCCCAGTTTCGTATATGCAAAAAATTCTTACTAATTTTAATATACTAGTAACATGTTTCAATTATATTACAGAGAAAGTACTTTATATTTCAAATTAATACAAGCAGATTAATTCGCATGATAAGACCGTTTAATATAGCATTTATTGAATATTATATCTTTTCATGAATCTATTGATTTCAGTAGAAATCTGAACTATTCTATCTAACAACTTGAAAACACTAACATTTCTAGAGATAGATTCCTTCTTATGTTAAACGAATCTTGATTGATTTATAAAAGTTTGATATAAAATCGCAAGACAATCATATGAAACATTTTTTAGACATGGAGTAAATTAAAAAACGAGAGCCGAACTCTCGTCTTACTGTTGATTTCCAAAGACATCTCGATAGAGCATGCCGTCTCGTAAACTTTCAGCATCTCCTCCTAATTGCTCTACCAATTCATAGGCAAAGGCAAGTGCGGTTGACGGTCCTCGGCTAGTTGTTAGATTGCCATCCACAACTACTGTTTGCTTTTGATAAATTCCGTCAGTAATTTGCTCCTGAACTCCGTCATAACAAGTAAAGTGCTTGTCTTTCAGGACACCTGCTTGATGAAGAGCGATTGGGGCTGCACAGATAGCTGCAACTTTCTTTCCTGCTTGGTCAAAGGCTTTAATCTGTGAAATGAGCGCTTGATTATCTCGTAGGTGAGCTGAGCCTGGCATACCACCCGGAAGAACGACCAAGTCATAGTCGGACAAATCGCCATCAAAAACACGATCAGCTTTCACCTGAATGCCATGCGATCCTGTCACCTGCTCTTCAAATCCTACCATATCACATGAAATGTTTGCTCGACGCAAGACATCAACTACTGTCAAGGCTTCAATTTCTTCAAAACCCTGGGCTAAAATAACTGCTACTTTTGCCATAGTGGCCTCCTTATTTGATTTGTTTTAGGACAACTTTCTTTCGTTTGAATGGAACTTTTCCACTTTTCTCTTCTGCTAGATTGGTCTGGTAACTCATAGACAAGAGGAGACCGACACCGATGAGGTTACTAATAATTGCGGATCCCCCTTGAGAAATAAATGGCAGAGGAATCCCTGTCAAAGGAAGTAAGCCTGTCACGGCACCGATATTTTCAAAGATATGGAAGAGCAACATCATGATAAAACCAGTCGAAATATAGGTGTAGAACTGGTTGTTTGACTTAAGTGTAATCTTCAACATCCGATAAATAAGAAGCAAGTACAGGGCAACCACAAAGACCGAACCAATAAAGCCAAAGTCTTCAGCAATTACGGTGAAAATCATATCGCTCTCGCGTACTGGAATGAGGAGATTGGACACATTGAAACCTTGTCCAAACAAGCCACCACTTCCAATAGCAATTTGTCCCTGCGCCTGTTGGTAAGTCGTTGTTTGCGCAAAGTCAAAGGGATTGAGCCAAGCCAAGATGCGGTTGATCTGGTAGGTTGGCATCCCAATCTGATGCAAGAAGGCACGTCCATCCTTGCTTATAAAGATGGCCATGAAGCCTACAACTGCAGTCACTCCTGTCGCAAAAACAGGAATGATAATCTTCCACGAAACACCTGAAAGGAGAACCATGCCTGCAAAAATAGCTACAAAGACCAAGGCAGTCCCCAAGTCACTTTGTAGGGCTAAGAGGATCAAGACTGGGATGGTAAAGGCAATCATCCAACCAATCAGTAGGAAATCCAAGGGAATAGTCCGTCGCCATTCCTTGTGTTTCTGAGTGAATCTTACAATGGCTCGAGCCAACATCAAGATATAGGAAATCTTCATGAACTCCGATGGCTGGAAAAGTGTCGTTCCACCAATCGATACCCAGTTCTTGGCACCTGTTGACGCTACAAGATTTGGATTGTAGAAAACAAGAGGTAGGACCATCAAAGCTAGCCCTAGACCATAAAGATAGGGAGTCACCTTCCATAAAAACTCGGTATTAAAGAACATGACCACAAATCCAATGACAAGACCCAAGGCAATCCAAGCGATTTGCTGACCTAGAATTGGTAATACATTATTTGGATAGTCATGACTAACTGCTATATAAATGGCCGCTACTCCAATCACCAGTAAACAAAACACTGGTAGGAGGAGGCTATAATCGACTCGAGAGTCGAAGGAACGTTTCATATTTTTTACCTTTTCTCTTTCTAGGATTTTTCTTTCATTCTATTGCGACGAGATTGGAGAAACTCAGCTACAGCAGGCTCTAGCTGTTCTCTAGAAAGAACCTGAACAGCCCTTTCTTTTGACAAGGCCTGAGCGATTTGTTTGCCGTAACGCTTGCTAACGACACGACTGTCTAAGATTAGAGCAATCGAACCTTGGTCAGATCGTCTAACAGTACGGCCCAGGGCTTGTTTTAGCCGAATGATCGCCATCGGCAACTGATAATCATAGAAAGGATTCTTCCCTTCTTGACGCAGTTCTTGGTTTAATTTTTTAGTTAACGGTTCTTGGGGATTTTGGAAAGGCAATCTCGGAATCACTTGAATCACGCAAGGATGGGTTGAAAAATCAACCCCTTCCCAGAAACTACCTGTTCCGAGCAAGATCTTGCGTTCACCTTTTTCAAAACGTTTTTTCAGTTGGCTTGGTTCCCCATTTTTATACTGAGCTAGATGCGGTTGGTCTAGCAGGTCCGAAACTGCCAGCAACATCTCTTTTGAGGTAAACAAAACCAGTATGGGTTCTTGAAAGGCTTGTAAGCTTCGAATGACAGAAGCCACTTCACTAGCATAGTCAACAGGCGAAACTTCTGTCACAAGAGGAAAATCATTGACTAGAAAGACTTCTTGTTGCTCCTGTTTTGCTACATCAAGCCTAACAAGTGGAGCATCCGGAAATCCCAATAAATCTGCTAGGGAAACCCGATTGCTGATTTCAAGAGTAGCCGATACTCCTAGGAGCCTACAATCTTCTGGCAATAAGTCTGCTAGTATAAAGCGGCCTTTTTTACTTGAACAAATCAAGACATCCTTGCTCGATTTCTCTGCTGTAGCAAGCCAAAATTCACGGTCCGAGGTGAAAAAGTTTGCAAGCTCTCGATACTCTGGGAGAGCTAACTCCGAAAAATGCTGGCGCAACTCTTCGAGAGAATCCAACCACTTTCCATTCTTCAGACCTGACTGATAGTGCTCCATCAAGTAACGACATTCAAAGCCGATACTCTCAAGCAAGCGTTTCTGAACCAAATCTTCCTCTGACTCTAAGGACTTTTCAATTTGAGTTACAAGATCCTCTAGGCGATAAGCCTGCTGGGCTAGATTTTCGAGAGCTAGCAGCATTTTTTGAGCTTCATCCAAAATCACCAAACGATTGTCGACAAACTCGGGATTGTCTTCCAAACGAGTGACCAGATAGGCATGATTGGTCAGAAGAACACGACTGGTCTCGGCCTTTTCCTGCCCTCGTTTCCAAAAATCCTCTGTAGCAAATAAACTTTTCTTTGAAAGCTTGCCATCGTGGACTAGTTCAGGCAGAAAGTGCTGATAGCGATAAAGTTGCCCGATTTCGTCTAAATCACCAGTCTCTGTCTCCGTAAGCCAGATGAGCAGTTGCATTTTAAAGCGTGTGAAAAGGCGATTGGACTCAGATCGATGGAGAACTCGGTGAAAGGCATCCAGTTTTAAATAATTTTGAGGCCCCTTGAGACTATGGATTTCCAGATGGAAAACCTCTTTTAAACGCTGACCTTCTTCTTGCATGATCTGATTTTGAAGAATTTTGGTCGGAACACTCACTAAGATACCTGCTTGACTCTCCAAGTTCAAAGCTGGAAGGAGATAACCATAAGTCTTGCCCAGTCCCGTTTGAGCTTGGATAGAGGAAGTCTGGTCTTCTCCCAATAAGTGCTCAACCTTCTCCGCAAATTCCAACTGTTGCGGACGCTCCTCCAGCCCCAATAAAGAAATATTTTTAGCAAAATCTTTGGATAACTTTCGTGGGACTAAGGCTTTGCTTTCCTTTCTGAGGAAAAGCCCATGAAGTTCCATCAAGTCGGGCGAAGATAAGAGAGATTGTTGCTGATAGACCTCCTCAATCACCAGATAACTTTCATAGAGAAGGTTGTCTGCAAGGTTTAGCAAGCTTTCTAAGAGCCCTTTTGGTAACTCAAAAAGTTTTTGACGCATATAGAGCAAGAGCTCAGCTGTTGCCTGAGCATCTGACAGGGCAGTATGGGCATGTTCTAGTTCAATACCCAACTCTTGACAAAGGATACCTAGATTGTATTTCTCAAACTGAGGATACAGAACCTGGGCAAGCTCAACTGTATCCACCCGCGGTGTACGCAATTCATATCCTTCCAAAAAGAGGAATTCTGCAAGAAGATTAGCATCAAACTGTACATTGTGCGCAACAAAAATACCGTCCTTAACCAATTCAAAAATTTTTCCAGCCACCTGAGAAAACTCTGGTGCCGCAGCCAAACGCTGATCGGTCAGACCCGTTAATTCTTTGATATGAGAATCCAAGGGTTCATGGGGATTGACATCAGTCGCATACTGATCGATGATGTCACCATTCTCAATCACCACAATGCCTACTTGAATAATTTTTGCCTTGCTTCCGGTGCTGGTCGCCTCTAAATCAACGACCACATACCGATCATTTCTTGCATTCATCATTAAAAATTATATCAAAAAAAGCATGATTTGACACCCCTCAACTTTGATAACAATCTCGCTTTCCTTGCGAGTTTGAGTAAAAATCAAGACCTTAAAAGAGAGAATTTCACGCAAGTTCAGCAGTTGGTCGCTGGTTCTGAGGTATTTGAAAACTTTATCAACAAAGCTACATCAACATAAAAAGACAACCAAGATATTAGCTGCCTTTTTGAGATATTTTTTTCATTGTTTTCGGAAGAGCCTTGCTAATTTCTGTTGGCAAGACAAGGTAGTTTTCTTGAGCTAGTTCTTGCGCAATAGCTGAATGAAGGTGAGTTGCTGTCACCACTCTCTGATAGAGACTGACTTGGTGAAACTGACCTGCAAAACCTGCAATCATCCCAGCCAGAGTATCTCCCATCCCACCAGTCGCTTGATAGGGACCTCCAACCTCTAACTGATAATATTCAGGCTGACCAGCTTTCCAGATACGAGTTGCTGGACCCTTCTCGACTAGAATCGTTCCTTGAGGAAAAGTAGAAAGAGCCCTAGCAGTCGTCTCTTTATTTTGATGGTCAAGAACTATACCAGACAGTCTTTCCCATTCCTTTTGGTGGGGAGTTAGGATGAGCTGACTGGAAGGAAATGGTAACTGGCCGTTTGCTAAGATGCCCAAAGCACCGCCGTCTGCAATCAAAATCTGGTCTTTTCTAAGGCTGTCAAAGACCCTTTTTACGAGTTCTTCTCCAAATGCATCCTCTCGCAAACCCGGACCTAACAAGACAACTTCTGCCTTTTCCAACTGCTCTTTTAACAATTGCTGGTCTTGAAGAGAAAATGCCATGGCCTCAGGTAAATGACTGTGTAGAGCAAGGATATTTTCCCTATCTGTTCCAACGGTCACCAATCCTGCACCACTTTTGACAGTTGCAATGGCTGACATGATGATAGCTCCCCCATAAGGATAGGTCCCTCCCAGCAAGAGCAGGCGACCGTAATCTCCCTTATGACTGTGACGAGAACGTTCAATAATGACTTTTTCTAATAAAGCTTGATCAATCACTTTCATCGTTTTTTCCCCTCTCACTCCATTATACTACAAAAGGAGGCTAGAACCTCCTTCTACACTATTTTCCCTTAAATTCCGCAAAGGTCTGTAAGATTTTAGCTGCCACTGCTGGAGAAGGAGCTCCTTTTAGCTCTAACGTGTCATCTGCATATGGAGTAAGGCCGGCAAAATCTCCTATCTGGACAGAATAGAGAGACGTTTTAAATAGTTCAATATCGTTTTGGTCATTTCCAAAAGCGATGAAGTTCTCCCCACATAATTTTTCAACAGTTGTCGCCTTATGAGTATCCAAGGGATTAACATAAAGGCACTTTTCATGCGCATGATAGGAGAGATAAGCCTGCCCCAGTCTTTCTAACTGACCAAGTAGATCATCAAGCAACTCCTCATGGTCACCCATATAAACGACTACCTTAATCGGAGTCCCTAAGTCCTCAAGTTTCTGATGACGAGCCACCTTTAGGGGATCCACACTGGAGAAAAATGGAATCTTCTCTACAATCTGACCACTATAGTCAAAGCAATCATCTACAAAGAAAGGGAGATTATAAGTCTGGCAATAATCCACTAGCGCATGATAAACTCTAGCATCGAGATTCCTTTCGAAGATAGCCTTCCCCAAATGATAGGCTACGCCACCATTCAACCCTATGACCAAGCGCTGACTGAGTTTAGGGCCTAATAAACCCAAGCAATCCCGATAAGAGCGAGCTGAGGCAAACACAAGCTCATGCCCATAATCTTCAGCCTTTAAAAGAACCTGCTGAATCTCCTCATCAATGGTCATGTAGTCAAAAGATAGCGTTCCATCCAGGTCAAATACGAATTTCATCTTCCTAGTCCTTGTTTAGTGTTCGAAGCGCTGCCTGATAGGTTTGCTCCATTAGCATGGTAATAGTCATAGGACCAACTCCACCCGGTACAGGTGTGATGTGGCTAGCAAGTGGTGCAACAGCATCATAATCAACATCTCCACAAAGCTTGCCATTTTCATCTCGGTTCATCCCAACATCAATGACAACCGCTCCTGGTTTGACAAAGTCAGCAGTCACAAACTTAGCGCGACCGATTGCAACCACAAGAATATCCGCCTTAGCAGCAACCTTGGCAAGATGATGGGTACGTGAGTGGGTCAAGGTCACAGTCGCATTCTTGGCTAAAAGAAGTTGGGCCATCGGTTTTCCAACGATATTTGAACGACCGATAACAACCGCATTTTTACCTTCTAGATCAATCCCATATTCATGAAACATCTCCATAATTCCTGCAGGTGTTGAAGGAATCATAACTGGATGACCAGACCAGAGGCGACCCATGTTTAGAGGATGAAAACCATCCACGTCTTTTTCGGGGTCAATGGCTAATAACACTGCCTCTTCATCGATATGTTTTGGCAAAGGTAATTGAACCAAAATCCCATGCCAAGCTGGATCTTGATTGTATTTGGCAATCAAGTCTAACAATTCCGCTTGGGTAATGGTCTCTGGAACTCGCACTACTTCACTACGGAAGCCAGCAGCGAGAGCTGACCGTTCCTTGTTTCGAACGTAGACTTGGCTGGCAGGATTGTCCCCCACCAAAATCACTACCAATCCTGGAACTAGACCTGTTTCTTCTTTTAGTTTGGCAGTCTTTTCAGCCAACTGTCCTTGTAACTTAGCTGCAAGAGCCTTCCCATCAATAATCTGTGCCATATCTCTTCTCTTTTCTATCAAATATCCTCTATTATATCAAAAAATACCTTGCCATTCTAACATTTCTTGCCTAATGGACCTTATAGTCTGAAACTATAAGAAAAAGCCCTTATCGAGCTTTTATGCCTATTTATACTAGGTAAATCTGTCATGCTTTCTTTTTGATTTTTGGAGCCGGTAAGACTTCATACATCTCCTTGATTAATCTCATTAGAAATGATTTATCTTCAATGTCTTCTATCAAAATCATCTCCTTAGCTCCTTCATAAGGACGTTCAAACCTAGTCTGTCCCAGTTGATCCATGACCAGCTTCACAGGCTTCAGTAACAAACGATTATCATAGATTCCCCCAATAATCTTCCCACGATAATAAAGGATATACTCTCCCATCATTGGACGATAACTCATCTCCTCTAGCTCTGATAGCTGTTCGAGAATAAAATCTAAATATTCTTTACTGGAAGCCATGATGCCTACTCCATTTCTTCTAAAAATGAGGTCTTACAAAACCTTACTCAAAAATTCCTTGGTCCGTTGTTCTTTTGTTTGATCGAAAATCTCCTCTGGTGTTCCATCTTCGACAACAACTCCATCCGCCATAAAGATAACACGGTCTGCTACCTCACGCGCAAAGCCCATTTCATGAGTCACAATCACCATAGTCATCCCTGACTTGGCAAGGTCTTGCATAACAGCTAGAACTTCTCCAACCATCTCAGGGTCTAGGGCTGAAGTCGGCTCATCAAAGAGCAAAACATCTGGTTCCATAGCAAGTCCACGTGCAATGGCAATCCGTTGTTGCTGACCACCTGACAAACTCTGAGGATAGGCCGTCGCCTTATCTGGCAAGCCAACTTTTTCTAACAGTTCCTGTGCTCTTTTCTCCGCAACTTCCTTGCTTTCACCTTTGGTTTTAATTGGTGACAAAGTAATATTTTCCATCACTGTCATATTGGGAAAGAGGTTGAATTGTTGGAATACCATGCCCATCTTTTCACGCATAGCAAAAAGATCATTTTTCTTATCTGTGATATCAACTCCTTCAAAGATAACCTTACCTTTACTTGCTTCTTCAAGTAGATTCATCGAACGAAGGAGAGTTGATTTCCCGCTCCCTGACGGACCAATAATGACCACAACTTCTCCACGTTTAATCTCAAGGTTGATGCCTTTTAAAACTTCATTTTTCCCAAAAGACTTATGTAGTTCTTCAATTTTAATCAAGGTTTCTGTCATTATTTCTTGTCTCCTTGTCCAATATGTTTTTCAAATGCTTTCAACGCCACTGTCAAAACAGAGGTCATAATCAAATAGTAAAAGGCTGCAAATAAAAGAGGAGTCAGCGGTAAATAAGTTGTTGTTGCTACTGTCGTTGCACCATTCCACAACTCCATAACCCCAATCGCAGACAAGAGGGAACTATCCTTGATAATGGTGATAAATTCATTTCCCAGAGCTGGAAGAATATTTTTGATAGCTTGTGGCAAAATGACATAACGCATGGCATTTTTCGGACGAATACCGAGAGAATATGCGGCCTCTAACTGCCCTTTAGGAACCGCATTGATCCCTGCACGAACAGTTTCTGAAACGTAAGCTCCACTATTCATAGAAATAATCAGAATACCAGGAATCAAACGAGAAAGATCAACTCCTAAAATTCCCACTTGGATAGTCGGAGCATTGATATGCATAAGAGCAAAGGCAATCATAATCTGAACCATCATCGGAGTACCACGGAAGATCCAAACATACACATTTGCAAACCAAACGAGCGGTTTAAAGCGTGAACGTTGGGCAAAGGCCAGTAACACACCTATAATAGTCCCTAAGCAGACGACAAGGATGGAAATCAATACGGTAATCAGAGCACCATAGTTAAAATATGGTAAATACTTTGGTAAAAAAGAAAAATTCATATTCAATCAACTTTCTATGTATTGGATTGTATGATTATAACATGAATTGAATTAAAATGCAATCCTTTTTTCCCTAATTTTAACAATTAACTTGATAGAATAGAGAAATAGAGAGAAATCACAGTTTTTTTCTAGTCAACTACCTCTTGTTTATGGTAAAATAGAAACGATAAGAAATGGAGGAGAATCAAAATGGAATCACATTTGGTTAGAATCATTAACCGCCTAGAAGCAATGACAAAAGATGGTGGAAATCTAAAACGTAATTTTGAACGTGAAGGTGTTGTTGTCGCAGAAGTTGCATACAGCCACGACGAAGAAAACGGATCACTCTTCACCCTTCGCGATGTAGAAGCTCGTGAAACTTATACCTTTGATAGCATTGATTTGATTGCAATGGAGATCTACGAACTCCTTTACTAATATAAAAACAACGGGCAGTAAGGCCCGATAAATGAGAATCCTTTTTGTCACCGCAAATGGGATTTTTTCTTACCTTCAATGTCGCTTGATTCTCCATAAATCCTTCTTTTAAAAACGAACACTTCCCAATCTTTTTACTTGCTTTACACCTTAATCATGCTATAATGAGAGTATAAAACTTTGACTATTCTTGACCTTTTCTTAGGCTAAGAATAAGAATGAAATGAGGTAGATGTATGCTCTGTCAAAACTGTAAAATTAACGACTCAACAATTCATCTGTATACCAATATCAATGGACAGCAAAAGCAAATTGATCTCTGTCAAAATTGCTATAAAATTATCAAAACAGATCCAAATAATACCCTCTTTAAAGGGATGACTGACTTAAATAATCATGACTTTGATCCTTTCGGCGACTTTTTCAATGATTTGAACAATTTCAAACCTTCTTCTAATAACGTCCCACCAACTCAATCTGGTGGGGGATACGGAGGAAACGGTGGTTATGGTCCTCAAAACCGCGGCCCACTTCAAACACCTCCTAGCCAAGAAAGAGGACTCCTAGAGGAATATGGTATCAATATTACTGAGATTGCTCGTCGGGGAGATATTGACCCTGTTATAGGTCGGGATGAGGAGATTATCCGCGTTATCGAAATCCTCAACCGTCGAACCAAGAACAACCCTGTCCTTATCGGAGAACCAGGTGTTGGTAAAACAGCCGTTGTGGAAGGTCTAGCTCAGAAGATTGTCGATGGCGATGTTCCCCATAAACTTCAAGGTAAGCAGGTCATCCGTCTAGATGTGGTCAGTCTAGTTCAAGGAACAGGGATTCGAGGCCAATTTGAAGAACGTATGCAAAAGCTCATGGAAGAAATTCGCAAACGTGAGGACATCATCCTCTTTATCGACGAAATCCATGAAATTGTTGGTGCAGGATCAGCAGGTGATGGCAATATGGATGCAGGAAATATCCTCAAACCAGCCCTTGCCCGTGGTGAATTGCAACTGGTTGGTGCCACTACTCTCAATGAATACCGTATCATTGAAAAAGACGCTGCCCTAGAGCGCCGTATGCAGCCTGTCAAGGTAGATGAACCAACTGTCGAAGAAACCATTATCATCCTTAAAGGAGTTCAAAAGAAATACGAAGACTACCATCACGTCAAGTATACTGATGCTGCTATCGAAGCTGCTGCAAATCTTTCCAACCGCTACATCCAAGATCGCTTCTTACCAGACAAGGCTATTGACCTGTTGGACGAAGCTGGTTCAAAGATGAATCTAACGCTGAACTTTGTTGATCCTAAAGTGATTGATCAGCGTTTAATTGAAGCTGAGAATCTCAAGGCTCAAGCTACACGAGAGGAAGACTTTGAAAAGGCTGCTTATTTCCGCGATCAGATTGCCAAGTACAAGGAAATGCAAAAGAACAAGGTGACCGATCAGGATACTCCAATCATCAGCGAGAAAACTATTGAACATATCATTGAGCAGAAAACCAATATCCCTGTTGGAGAACTCAAAGAAAAAGAACAATCTCAGCTTATCCATCTAGCAGACGACCTCAAAACTCATGTCATTGGTCAAGATGAAGCTGTCGATAAGATTGCCAAGGCCATCCGTCGTAATCGTGTTGGACTTGGAACTCCTAACCGGCCAATCGGAAGCTTCCTCTTTGTCGGACCAACTGGTGTCGGTAAAACAGAACTTTCCAAACAACTAGCCATTGAGCTCTTTGGTTCTGCTGACAGCATGATTCGCTTTGATATGAGTGAATACATGGAAAAACACAGTGTGGCTAAATTGGTCGGAGCCCCTCCAGGCTATGTAGGCTACGATGAAGCTGGTCAGTTAACGGAAAAAGTTCGTCGCAATCCTTACTCACTCATCCTTCTCGATGAGGTCGAGAAAGCCCATCCAGATGTGATGCACATGTTCCTTCAAGTCTTGGACGATGGTCGTTTAACAGATGGGCAAGGACGTACAGTTAGCTTCAAGGATACCATCATTATCATGACCTCAAACGCTGGAACTGGTAAGGCCGAAGCCAGTGTTGGTTTTGGGGCGGCTCGCGAAGGACGTACCAACTCTGTTCTCGGTGAACTCGGCAACTTCTTTAGTCCGGAGTTTATGAACCGTTTTGACGGCATCATCGAATTTAAACCTCTCAGCAAGGACAACCTTCTCCAAATCGTCGAACTCATGCTAGCGGATGTCAACAAACGCCTCTCTAGCAACAATATCTACCTCGATGTGACAGACAAGGTCAAGGAAAAGTTGGTTGACTTAGGTTATGATCCAAAAATGGGAGCACGCCCACTCCGCCGTACCATTCAAGACCATATCGAGGATGCCATCACTGATTTCTACCTTGAAAATCCAAGTGAGAAAGCCCTCAAGGCAGTCATGACAAGCAATGGCAATATTCAAATCAAATCTGCCAAAAAAACTGAGAAAACAGAAGAGATTGCTTCTGAAATAGAAGAATAAACCTCATAAAAAGAACAGGAAACAAGATTTCCTGTTCTTTTTTTAATTCTCTTCTTGAACTTGATAGCGAAGAATTGTTTTTAATTTGCTTGGCTCCGTTCGATGAAGGTTATTGAGATAAATTTCTCGGTGGACTTCCGAAGTTCTTTTGAGTTTATGAAGTTTACAAAAATGCTCCATCTCTGCAAAAGTCTCATTTTCAGTATCAAAAGGTCCTACATGAAGCATAGCAAGGCTTTGGCCTTCCTCTATCATTTCAAAACGAATAGCCTCATAGAGAATATTTGGCTTCTTGATTATGACCTCTTCCAAAGCTTTTTCAAATAGTTCTCTCGTAATAAAATCGGGTTGCCCAATCATAATGCTATAAGAAAGCTCACTTTTTACCAGTTCTCCCTCCTTCTCCTTTCTCCATACACCTTCTAAAGGAAAGACAGTAAAATCAGTGTAAACCTCATCCAGAGGAGCTTTTTTATACTTCATCTTTATCGCATAGGCTAAGGCATATAAGGCCCCTACGCGTTCTGAAAAATCTTCTTGATTTGGATCACCTTTACCATCAATCACGATATAGGATTGACCTGGTACCTGCAGGATGCTGGGCCTAGCTTTCACTTGATAAAGATCTTTTGCTTCTTTTCTCCATTCGTATTTCATTTGGTTCTTCTCCTTTCTATCTCTAGTATAGCACCAAAACCCTGACATCTTTTGTCAAGGTTTGTAAAGTTTTTGGATTTTTTCTAGTCTAGAAAGCAATTCCTTCTTCAGATGATTGGGGGCGAGTATTTCCACCCCATCTAGATAAGACAGGAGGTAAGTATACAGGCTTTCATGCTCTGGTAGGACTGTCTTGACATAATAACACCCATCTTTCCCCAAGCTAATCTCATCTTCTGAAAAATCTTCATAAACCCGGAAAGCAAGCTTGGGACTAAACTTCAAGGAAACTTCGATTTGATGTGTCACTTGATCTGAACCATCAACCCAATCCTCCACATTTTTCTGATTCACAGTTTCAGTTGTTAGGTGATAATTCCTAATTCTAGACAATTTGAAAAAACGCCACTCTTCCTTCAAACAACAGTAGGCATGAAGGTACCAATCTCTCTTTTTAAATATGAGTCTAAAAGGCTCGACTGTACGAACCGTTTTCTGACCACACCCACCTAGATAAGTAATCACCAGTTGTCTTTTCTCTAGAATAGCATGTTTGATGTTATCAAATAATTCTTTTTGACCTTCTCGCTTTCTCCAGTCAGTCAAGTCTACTTCTATCCAAGGGCTGGGAGAAACTTGAAAAATAGATTCCAACTTTTCAAGCAACAGATCTTGCTTGTCATTTGTCAGGGCTTGAATTCCTTGCAAAGCTGATAGAAGTTCTAATTTTTCATCCTCCGATACGAGAGTACGATCCAGAACAAAGTCCTTCATTAAAAAGATTCCGCCTGCCTTCCCAGGTATCGAATATAGAGGAATCCCCGCCATACTCAACCGCTCAATATCGCGATAAATCGTTCGTACAGATACTTCAAATAATCGAGCTAATTCAGGAGCCGTTGTACTGCCTTTTTCTAAAAGTAGATATAGGATACGAAATAGTCTTGATTCTGCCATAAAGTCACCTCTCTTTTATTATACCAGTTATAGTGCTAGGTCTGGAAAGTTTAACGAGACAAGGATTGACCAAGACAAAGTAGCTTTTTCTGCACCAGTTCGTTGGTTTATTCTTGACAGCTTGCCCCTCGTCCATTATGATAATAATAAAGATACTAGAGAATGAGGAAAATGCAATGGCAAACCCAACTTTTGGTGAAAAAAAAGAGAATGTGACCTACCAGCCCCGCTATGGTGTGTACGCAGTTATTCCGGATGCGGAGAAAAAACAAATTGTCCTAGTTCAAGCCCCCAATGGTGCTTGGTTCTTGCCAGGTGGAGAAATTGAAGCTGGCGAAGATCATCAAGAAGCACTGAAGAGAGAACTAATCGAAGAACTTGGCTTTACAGCTGAGATTGGAACCTATTATGGGCAAGCTGATGAGTATTTCTACTCTCGCCACCGTGATACCTACTACTACAATCCAGCTTATCTCTATGAAGCTACTTCTTTCCAAAAAGTACAAAAACCATTGGAAGATTTTAATCATATTGCTTGGTTCCCTATTGACGAGGCTATTGAAAACCTCAAACGTGGTAGCCATAAATGGGGAATTGAAGCTTGGAAAATCCAGCATGGAATTGACTAAAATACACGATTTTATCCAAAAAGTGCTATAATAGAGTTAGAAAATCGGAGGAACTATTATGAAGCTTATCAATACGACAAACTCACACTCGCAACTTGTTAAAAGCCAATTAGAAAGCACAGACGCAACTCTTGTCGAGGTCTATTCTGCTGGAAACACAGATGTAGTTTTCACACAAGCCCCGCTTCACTATGAAATCCTCATTTCCAACAAACACCGTGCTATTCGTGAACCTGAAATTGAAACCATTCAAGACTTCTTCTTGAAACGTAAAATCGACAAAGGAAGCATCGATGAAGCCAATATCAAGACGCTTTATTCTGATAAATTGATTGAGATTTCTATTCCTACAAAATAAGAAAGCCAGCCAAAAGCTGGTTTTCTTTCGCAAAAAAAGATTGGTAGTTTCTACCAATCTTTTAGTTTTATTTCACAGCTTCTTTCAAAGCGTCTACCTTGTCCAAACGTTCCCAAGGAAGGTCAATATCTGTACGTCCCATGTGTCCATAAGCCGCTGTTTGACGGTAAATTGGACGTTTGAGATCCAGCATTTGGATAATTCCTGCAGGACGAAGGTCAAAGATTTGACGCGCTGCTTTTTCAAGCTTGCTTTCAGCTACTGTTCCTGTACCAAAAGTATCGATACGAACAGAAACAGGCTGTGCCACCCCAATAGCATAAGCCAATTGCACTTCTGCCTTCTTAGCAAGACCTGCTGCAACGATGTTCTTGGCAATGTAGCGAGCTGCATAAGAGGCTGAACGGTCCACCTTCGTCGCATCCTTACCAGAGAAGGCACCTCCACCATGACGAGAGTAGCCACCATAGGTATCCACGATGATCTTACGACCAGTCAAGCCTGAGTCCCCTTGAGGTCCACCGATTACAAAGCGACCAGTTGGATTGATGAAGAATTTTGTCTGCTCATCCAAGTAAGATGCTGGAATTACTTCTTTGATAACCTTGTTAATCACATCATTGTGAATTTGTTCATTGCTAACTTCTGGGTCGTGCTGAGTTGAAATAACGACTGTATCCACCCGTACTGGACGGTCATTTTCATCATACTCAACCGTAACTTGTGATTTAGCATCTGGACGGAGATAGCTGATTTCACCAGACTTACGAAGTTCTGCCAAACGACGAACCAACTTGTGGCTAAGTGAGATTGGTAAAGGCATGAGTTCTTCTGTCTCATCCACCGCAAATCCAAACATAAGACCTTGGTCACCAGCACCAATCAAGTCCAGTGGATCTTGATCTGCATTTCCACGAACTTCCAAGGCTTCGTTAACACCTTGGGCGATATCTGGTGACTGCTCAACAAGTGACGGATGAACTCCCACCGTCTCCGCAGAAAAACCATACTCTGTATTGGTATAACCAATCTCTGCAATGGTATCACGAACCACTCGGTTAATATCTACATAAGCATGTGTAGAAATTTCACCAAAAACATGGACCGAACCTGTGTATACAGCTGTCTCGGCAGCAACGTGCGCATCTGGATCCTTTGCTAAAATAGCATCCAAAATCGCATCTGAAATTTGGTCTGCAATCTTATCCGGATGCCCCTCAGATACAGATTCAGACGTGAATAATTTACGTTCTGACATAAAAATGTCCCCCCTTAAAAAATATTGTTATAGAGTTACAAAGTACTGATAGGAAAACTACTAGTAATGAATACCTACCATCTTATCGGGACTATATAACCTTATCATTATACCACTTTTTACTTTTTTTTGCAGTATTTTCTCTAAATCAAAAAAAGAACCTTACGGCTCTTTTCTCGGCATAATAATTTGGCTTGTACTCCATAATACAGAAGATCATACCTATGTTTATCTGCATACTTCGTTTACAAACTACCTATTTTTTCGTCTGCTTTTTCCTCACAATGTTTTAACAAACAATCTTCCAGTTAGGCTTACTGTTCCTTAGACTTTCTATTGCTTACAGTTAAGCCAAGTCCAGCCATTAGGAGGCCAAGTCCCACAATACCATAGTTCGCTGTATCATTACTTCCTGTATCAGGGAGTTTCGCCACTTCTTTTTTATAAGCTGTAGCTACTGGAACTGTGGTAGTTGGAGTCGCACTTCCTGTCTGAGCAACAGGTAGTGTTGTACGACGTTCTAGGTAAAATTGGTAATTATCTTTCGTTACCTTGTAATTGTGTCCTTCAGTCACAGTTTCAACAATCCATGTAGTTGCATCCTTAGTTAAAGAATCAGCCAAGTTACGATTAATATTCATTAATCGACCTTCAGATACAAAATCTTTATAGCTAATATCGGTCCCTGTCGAAGTTGCAACAATTCTTTCGATTTTTGCGGCTTTCAAAGACGCAAGAGTATTCGCCATCGTTGGAATTGAAGGATCCTCCTTCATTGGAGCATCTGTCAACAATACGACAAACTTTTTATTTTTAGGTGACTTAGACCAGTCGTAGGTTGAAACAATTTGTGTAAGAGTAGGTGTAGATGTTTCAGGGAAGTCTCCACCATGTGCAAGCTTAATGCCTGCTAAGGCTTTTTCAAGCTCAGCTGGGTCAGAGGTAAAATAAGATTCATTAAATTTTGTTAAAATTGTACCCTCATCTGCTAATCCACCTATACGTCCATATACTTCATCACTAAAGGTAGCTAATCCAAAACGTGCTGCTACTCCATCTTTAGCAAGATTTCTTGCAAACTCATTGATATTGTTACGGACAGTGTCAATAGTTCGAGACATAGATGCTGAACGGTCAACAACAAAAACGATATCGGCAGAGTTAGATTTTGAAATCGTTCTTGTCGCTTTCTTGATTTCGACTGTAGTTGTTTTATCAACACGTTCATATTGGGTATAAGAATTTCCATCTTCATCTTTCCCACTCACTGTACTCTCAGTTGTTTCAGTCTTTGGAGCAGGAAGTTCTTCACTTTTTACAGGTGCCACTTCTGTCTTTGTGACTTCAACTGTTGCAGTTTCTTCATGAATCTTTTGATCACCTTCTTGGCGTTCTTTCACGTCAATAGGTGAAACCTTCTTAGAAACATCAACAAGTTCTCCAGGTTTTGCATCTGATTGGTTAACGACTGGTTTCGCCTCATCAGCTTTAATTTCTGCTACAGCAGCTTCGACTGCCGATTTATTTGCTTCGGTTTTCTTTACTGTTTCAGCTGAAGTAGATGCCGGTTGTGTTGTTTCATCTGCAGACACTTGTCCGACCTGAGCAAAAGCAAACAAAATTGCTACAGAAGCCAACCCAACTTTCATTTTACGGAATGAAAAACGTTGTTGTTTCATAAATGATTTATCCATAGAAGTCCCCTTTTCTTTTCACGGATCAAATGATATAATCCGATTGTTTTATAGTATGATAACACAATTTTGTATAGTTTTCAATTTTTTTCCTTATGATTTCAATAAAATATTGCTCTAAAAAAGGTTTTAAAGCAATTACTGTTTTATAAATCAAATTATTTAAAATATATAATTATTATCTCCTTTGAATATTTCCGGAAATAAAAACTCAGTAGAATCAGGTGATTCTACTGAGTTTTTAAAATGTTTGACGTTTTGCTTTACGCTCTGCACGCCCACGTGCGCGATTTTCAGCACGCTTGGTTTTGCGGCGTTTTTCATCCACCGCCCATTGAATCTTCTTCTTATAGCCAGGTTTGACTTTTTTCTTTTTCTTTTTAACCAAGCCAATCATTTCAATATCAAGCTTATCCTGCTTCTTTTCACGATTAGCACGACGATCACGGTCATAGGTATCTTGAAACTCTCCGTCTTTGACCATCTTAGGAGTAAACTTGATCCCTAATTTCTCCAACTCACGGATATCCGAGTCATCACTAGGCTGGTAAAGGGTAATCGCTGTACCAGGCAGTCCGTTGCGCCCAGTTCGTCCAACACGGTGAACAAAGAAGGACAAGTCTTGCGGAATGGCATCATTGATAACATGGCTGACCCCTTCAATGTCAATTCCACGCGCTGCCAAGTCTGTTGCAACAATGTACTCAAAATCCAGATTTTTCACCTGATTCATGATCCGTTTGCGTTCACGAGGAGCAATATCTCCATGAATCTTTGCCACCTTCAAGCCTTGAGCAGTCAAGTAAGAATGCAATTCATCAGCACGCGTTTTTGTGTTAACAAAAATCATAGCTAAATAAGGCTGCATCAACTGAGTCAGTTGGTAAATCTGAGCATTCTTATCACGGCCCTTGGTCGAAATCAACCAGTTATCAATGGTATCTGAGATGACTGTCTTAGTCTTAATTTTTTCCATGACAGGATTTGACAAGTATTTCTTCAAGAACGGTTGCAATTTTTGTGGAATAGTTGCTGAAAAGACCATGAATTGCAAGTCTTTTGGAAGGCTTCCTGCAATCTTATCAACGGTTTCCAAGAATCCCATATCCAAGGTCATATCGGCTTCATCAATTACAAAGGTCTTGGCCTTGTGAATAGCCAAATCACCAGATTTGACCAAGTCATAGATACGACCTGGCGTTCCGATAACGATATGAGGCTGGTTGCTGGCAAGTTTTTCAATCTGACGCGCCTTATCCGTACCACCCACATAATTCACCACACGAACTTCGACATCTGAGTGAGCTGCAATCTGACGGGCTGCTTGGTAGATTTGAGTGGCCAACTCACGACTTGGTGCAGTAATGACCGCTTGCACACTATCGCTAGTTTCATCTAATTGTTGGAAAATTGGTAATAAGAAAGTATGAGTCTTTCCTGAACCTGTTTTCGACTCGCCCACCAAGTCACGACCTGCCAGTACAATAGGGATTAATTTTTCTTGCACCTCTGTAGGAGTTGCAAATTTCAACTCCTCCAAGGCTTCTACTATATAATTTTTAAATTGAAATTTCTTAAATGACATACTATCCTCGATTCTATCCTTTCAATTATACCATATTTTGTCCTATTGCAGTAGTCCCATTTGAGTCTCAGTTCTGTAGTAAAGATTCAAGTAGCTTAAAAGGTTGGAACCTCTGATTCCAACCTCTTTCATTATTTCCAGGTCAATACAGCATTCAAACCATAATGATCACTGACTTGTGGACTATTGTGGCCATCAAAAACTACTTGTAAACTCTCTACTTCTAACTCTTTGGTCGTAAAGACGTAGTCGATTCGTAGCGGTTCAGTATTGCCTTTCCAACCATCAATTTCTGGTGGAACGGTATAGCTACCACTTCTTTCTTTCGCAACTTCAAACGCGTCTTGTAATCCTAATGGGCTAGCTAAAATCGCTTGATAGCCTTCCTGACCAGCTGGATTATTAAAATCACCTGCTAAAATCAGAGGTTTGTTCAACTCTTTTAGTACAGCCTCAAATCGTGCCCACTCTTCTTGGAAACCTTTATCCCACCAAGAGAGATGAACGCTTGCAAGAGCAAGTTCCTTACCTTCAACCTCTGTCTCAGCCAAGGCAACACGGCGAGTATGGTAGTCCGTTGGATCATCTACATCTGATACTAAAATCTCACGCGCCTTAATAGGTGTTTTGGATAAGATGGCTACGCCTTCATGGTAGCGGTCATAGCCAACATGATTGTAAGCCCAAGTCCAGTAGTAGTTTTTCCCTTTCTCAGACAATTTTTCAACCAGAAGTCGGACATAGTGGTCCTGATGAATGGGTTCTGCTGATGGTAAAGCTTGATAGTGATTGTTAACCTCTACCTCAGGCGAAGTCATTTCTTGATTGATTTCTTGGAAACAAATCAAATCATAATCCTTATCAAGAATGTCTTGGAGTAAGATTTGGAATTTTTCCTCTGCTTCCTTCTCCATCCAACTGTGGGTATTGAGTGTTAGAAATTTCATGCTTTTCTCCTAAAACAAGAGGTTGGAAAACAGCTTCCAACCCCAAGTATATTACAATTCTACTTTAGCAACTGCTGTTTTAGCTGCAAGAGAACCTGTTTGTTCTAATTTAACTGATTTAAGGACATCACCATTTGTGAAGACAACCACTGTTGATGTTTTGCGTCCTGCTTCTCGAATAGCATCTAAGTCAGCTGTGACAAGAAGATCACCAGCAACCACTTTTTGTCCTTCAGAGACATGAACAGTAAATGGTTTTCCTTCAAGACTTACTGTATCCAAACCAATATGAACAAGCACTTCAAGACCTGAGTCAGTGACAAGACCAAGAGCGTGTTTTGTTGGGAAGATACTTGATACAGTACCAGTAACTGGAGATACAATGTTACCATTTGCTGGCTCTACTGCAAATCCATCACCCATCATTTTTTGAGCAAAAACTGGATCTTCCACTTGTTCCAAAGCAACAACTTGACCGTCAGCTACTGAGTAAACTTCCTCAGTTACACCTTTGAAATGGACAGTATTTTGTTGAGTTTCTGTCATTTGACTTGGAAGTGTTTCAGGAATTACTTCCCCTGAGTCAAGGATATCTTGGATATCAGATTTCAATACGTCAGCTTTTGGTCCGTAGATAGCTTGGACACCTTGTCCTTTCATGACAAGACCCATAGCTCCTTCTGCTTTCCATTGTTCCTCAGTACCAACGCGATCTGCATCTTTAACAGTTACACGAAGACGAGTCATACATGCATCCACATCTACGATATTTGCACGACCACCAAGAAGGTTAATGATGTTTACGGCTTGAGAAGCTGCTGCAACTTTTGGAGTTCCAGGAGCTACTTCTTCTGATGCTCCTTCAGCTGTTTCGTAGTTTCCGTTACGTCCTGGAGTTGCGTAGTTGAATTTCTTGATCATGAAGTTGGCAATGAAGTACATGATAACCGCAAAGAGAACAGTTACCCAGATAAAGTTAACGATATCCATACCAATACCAGCATTAATTGCCAATGGTGTACGAGTCAAGAATTCAATTGAACCGAATGAGTGGACACGAAGGTGAACAATATCTGCCATAGCAAAGGCAGCACCTTGAACTACTGAATAAACAAGGTAAAGCGGTGTTGCGATGAACATGAACATATACTCGATAGGTTCAGTAACCCCTGTCAAGAATGTTGCAAGGGCTGTCGCAATCATCATACCCTTGTATTGGTGTTTCTTGTCAGCATCAACATTGCGGTAGATAGCAACGATGACACCCATCAAGATACCAAATGAACCGATCATTTGTCCAACTTTGAAACGAGCTGGAGTGACTGTTGTAAGAAGGTGTTGGTATTGGTCAGCATTTGAACCTTTAAGGTTAACAAGGTCAGTTACCCATGCAAGCCAAAGTGGATCTTGACCAAATACTTGTGTTCCTTTTGCAGCACCAGTTAACACTTCGTATGTTCCACCAAGAGCTGTATAGTTCATTGGGATAGTCAACATGTGGTGAAGACCGAATGGCAAGAGCAAACGTTCCAAAGTACCATACAAGAATGGTGCAAGAACTGGAGCAGTTTCTTGTGAGTTGGCAATCCAAATACCAAAGTTGTTGATACCTGTTTGAACTACTGGCCAAAAGGCAGCAAGTAGAATTGCAGCAATAGTTGAACGAAGAATAACGACGAATGGTACGAAACGTTTACCATTGAAGAATGAAAGGGCATCAGGAAGTTTACGGAAGTTGTAGTATTTGTTATAAGCTGTTGCCCCAACAAAACCAGAGATAATCCCTACGAAAACCCCCATGTTAAGCGCTGGTGCCTCAAGAACGCTGATAAAGTAGTCAGCAACCTTGATTGAACCACCAAAGAAGGTAGTAACCATTGCTTCAGGGTTTTTCAACATATCACCTGTAACACCGAAGATAGTACCTGTAATACGGTTAATCAAGATAAAGGCAAGTCCGGCTGCAAATGCACCACCTGCACGTTCTTTTGCCCAGCTTCCCCCAATAGCAAGGGCAAACAAGATATGAAGGTTACCGATAACCCCCCAACCAATTTGCTCAAGGATTCCACCTGTAATCACTAGAGGAGCAAGGTTTGGGTCGATCATCACGATTGATTTACCGATTGAGATCATCAATCCCGCCGCTGGCATAACGGCGATAACCACCATTAAAGCCTTACCGAATTTTTGCCAAAATTCGAAAGACAAGACATTTTTGAATGTAGCTTTCATCATTCAAATCTCCTTTATTTTATTTAGGCAAACGTTTTACGAAAACGTTTGCATTTGGTTATGTATTAATTATACCACTTTTATTTTTTTTGTAAAGGCTTTTATAAAAAAATTGTCTATTTTTTTAAATTTTTAAAAAGGAAAAAGAGAAGTTTACAAAAACTTCTCTTTTAAATATGTATTATTTTTCTGATTTGTACTGCAATTTGCATTTAAATCCAACTAGATCTTCAAGAATCGACGCATCGAAATTCCTGAACCAATTGAACCAATGAAAATTCCGATTATAAATAATAGGACTGTCATCAGAGGAATAAACACATCTGGTGTAATCATTGACAAGTTTTGACCTACCAAGGATTTATTGACCGATTGATAGACCATATTGTAAACAAAGAAAACAAGAACAGAAGGGATCGCTGCACCAAGCAAGCCAATAAAAGCTCCTTCTAGCAAGAATGGACCACGGATATAGCCATTTCTCGCTCCTACCAGACGCATGATCTGAATCTCACGACTACGTGAAATAATGGTGATACGGATGGTATTGGAAATAAGGAAGACTGCGATAAAAATCAAAAGCCCTGCAATAACCAATCCCCAAACACGGATAAAGGAAGCTAGTTCAAAAAGTCGTTGAGTGTTGGCTCCACCATCTTGAACCTCTGATACTCCCTCAATTTTCTTAGCTTCTTCAGCTACCGTTTTAACATCACTCGGAGAATTTGTATCAACGATATAAGCATCATAGAGAGGGTTTGCATCCCCTTCAAAGACCTTCCAATCGTCACCCATTGTTTCCGTCAGTTTTTCGTACTGTTCTTCTTTACTTGAGAAGGTAACACTCTTAACAGCAGGTATAGCTTTCAAAGCATCATAGACCTTGTGGTAGTCATTGTTGGTAACTGTCTGACCTTCTTTTACAATCGTCTCACTGTTATCAGCTACATCTTTACGAATGTATACCATGACCCGAACGTTGTTTTCAATATCGGTAGCCAGTTTCGCTGTATTAAAAATTACAGATGCAAACAGGGCAACGAGTGTTAAGGTAATCATAACCGAACTTACTGCTGCTACTGTCATCCAGCCATTTCGTTTTAAACTTTTTAATGATTCAAATAAATGGCGAAAAAATCTACTAATCATCGTATCCATATTCTCCTTTAGCTTCGTCACGAACGACACGGCCATTTTCAATGGCAATGACACGGTGGCGCAAGGTATTTACAATCTGGCTATTGTGAGTCGCCATCAAAACAGTAGTACCTTGGAGATTGATGCGTTCCAACAGATTCATAATTTCCCATGAATTATCTGGGTCCAAGTTTCCTGTTGGCTCATCGGCAATCAATACTTTAGGATTGTTGACAATCGCACGAGCAATCGCAATCCGTTGCTGCTCTCCACCTGAGAGTTCATTAGGGAAAGAGCGAACCTTATGTTTCAAACCAACCAGGTCCAATACTTCCATAACACGTTTTTTGATATTGCGACGGCTCTCACCGATTACTTCCATTGCATAGGCAATATTCTCATAAACGGTCTTCTTAGGCAAAAGTTTGTAATCCTGAAAGACTACCCCGACACTACGACGTAGTAGTGGGACATCTTTCTTCTTAATTTTAACTAAATTAAAGCCTGCAACTGATAGGCTTCCTTTTTCGATCTTTACTTCTCGGTATAAAGCTCGAATAAAGGTTGACTTCCCTGCCCCAGAAGGTCCTACAATATAGGCAAACTCTCCTGGTTCAATGGTAACAGATACACCACGCAGGGCAGTCGTTCCATTGTCATACTTTTTGACAACATCTCTCATTTCAATGATTGACATATGAGTTCCTTTCTATCTTAGCTGATTCGCCACTTGAGGTAGGCATCGATAAAACCATCAAGGTCTCCATCCATCACCTTATCTACCTGAGCAACTTCAAAGCTTGTACGGTGATCTTTTACCATAGTATAAGGCGTGAAAACATATGAACGGATTTGACTTCCCCAAGTGATTTCTTTTTTCTCACCTTTAAGGGAATCAACTTCCGCAGCTTTCTTTTCTTGCTCCATTTGATAGAGCTTAGCCTGCAACATCTTCATGGCACGATCTCTATTTCCATACTGGGTACGATCGACCGTTGATTGGACGACAGTTCCCGTAGGAATGTGTGTCAAACGCACACCTGTTGACACCTTATTGACGTTCTGTCCACCAGCACCACCTGAACGGAAGGTATCCATTTTGATATCATCTTCACGAATCTCCACTTCGATGGTATCATCCAACTCAGGCATAACCTCTACGGATGTAAATGAAGTATGGCGACGTTTGGCAGAGTCAAATGGCGAAATACGGACCAAACGGTGAACACCCATTTCTGATTTAAGTAGGCCGTATGCATTGGGGCCTTCAAAAGACAAGGTCACAGACTTGATACCTGCTTCATCACCAGCCTGGTAATCCAAGACTTCTACTTTAAAGCCTTTGGCATTTCCATAACGAGTATACATACGAAGCAACATATCGCCCCAGTCCTGTGCCTCAGTACCACCAGATCCTGGATGGATTTCTAAGATTGCATTATTATGGTCATAAGGTTCTGACAAGAGAAGGGTCATCTCGTAGCTGGTCATCATCTTATCCAGTTCTGTCAACTGTTCGACCAGTTCATCATGGACTGACTCGTCTTCTGCTAAAAAGTCCAATAAAATTTCAACTTCATCCTGCAACTCTTCCATTTTACGGAAGGTGTTGTAGGTGTTTTTTAATTCATTTAATTCTTGCGACGTTTTTTGGGCCGCGATATTATCGTTCCAAAAATCAGGTTCTGTCATCTTGTTTTCCAAGATGGCAATCTCTTCCTCCAAGCCTTCGAGGTCAAAGAGACCCCCTAAAAGAAGCTAATTTTTCACGATTTGCGTCAATTTTTTGACGGATTTCTGAAATGTCCATAGATACTCCTTTTCATATCGTTTTATTATACCATAATCTCTCATTTCTTTCCATATTTTGCTTTTCACCGCTTTTGATGGCAGAAGAAAAGAGGCTCTAAAGCCTCTGGTTTAAAGGACTTTGGCAGAGGTATGAGTGATCTCCTCCACTTGAATTCCTTCTTTTTCAAACTTTTCCTTTAATGCAGTCAAATCGATTTTTCCATCAATTTGAACTTCGATGACGACCTTGCCATCCTTACGTGGAATGTTTACAGTATGGGAAATATTTAAATCCTCTTCTACAATTAAAGCTACAATTTTCCCCAGTACTCCTACTTCATTTTCTGTAATGAAACGAACACGAATCCCCTCTTCTCCGTATCCGGCGATTTCCAAGAAAGCCTGAAAAACATCGCGATCTGTAATGACGCCGTAGACCTGATGATTGTCTACGACTGGTAATATCCCAATTTTATTTTTCAGCATCAGGTAGGTCGCATCTTCTAGACTAGCATAGCCAGAAACCGTCACGACATCTCGAATCATTACATCTTTTACTTTGGTTTTATTCAGAAGATAATTCATCTCATAGATAGAGAGACTGGTTGCTTTAGATGGGCTGGCTTCCGCAATGGTTCCTTCTGTTACCAATCCGACTAATTGATCGTTTTCGATAACAGGTAAACGGTGCAAGCCTTGCTCGCGCATCAAATCTGCTGCATGTGCTACAGTCGTATCTGGACTGATATAAACTACCTTACGGGTCATGAAATCTTTAACTGCCATGAGACTTCTCCTTCTATATTGCTACTTTTATTATACACTTTCTTAGAAAATCTATCAAACGCTTTCATCTCTTTTTCAAGATTTTGAATAATCTGAGAAGTTTGCATAAAATACCAGTGTAAGTTAAAAGGGAACCGAAGTCCCCTCTCTTCTTAAATCGTAACAGTGTCTCGATCTTTTATCATATAACGTTTCAGTGGGCTAAGACTAGCTAACCAGTATAATAGACCGCCAAATAGCGCAGTAAATCCGCTACCCGTTGTGATTAAAAAGATTGGACTTTGAATTTGTGCAGTGACAGGGTTGTAGACAAATAGTACCGCTACCAATAAGGAGATAAATACGCAAGACAAGCCAACTAAGTTAAATCCTTTAGTAAACTCGTAGGCGTCATGCCCTTCAAGGAAATAGGCTGAACGCAAGTCGAGTTTTCGTTTTCTTAAGATAAAATAGTCGACAACAATCATACCAATAATTGGCCCTTGAATATAGGCAGCTAGGGAAATGAAGGATCCGAAATACTCTTCTACTCCTCCCCAGATAGTGAGTAGACTCACGTAAACCATGGCAATCCAAACCATTAGTTTATAGCTTACTTTGGGCATCCCACTTTTGACAATCATACAGTTCACGTATGATCCTGTCCCCTGGGTTCCAATATTAGCAAAGGCTACTAGTAGTAGACTTAAGAGAGCAAAGGCTGGGGTGCTTAGAGTTGATAGCATGGTTGTTGGATCACTTTCATACACGCCTGTTTTGACAAACATGGCTAGAGCCATGACTCCACCTGTCGCAACGAAGAATGGAGCCACAACTCCGTATGATAAGGCTGTAGCCCAATAACCACTGCGTTCTGATTTTGCTAAACGCGGTAACACCAATGCCTGTGTAGACCAAGAAAAGGCAAAGGCAACATTTCCTTCTCCAGAGAGCATGAAGCGTTCTAATGGCGTCAAATCTCCTTGAGTGGCTGGTTGGATATTCATAATATCCGTTATAGGAACGGCGACAAAGCAGATTCCAACGATAATCAGACCGACAATCAATAAGGCGATAACCAAAAAGCGATTGGTCCACTTAATCACTTCTGGACCTCCAAGAGCAATGAGAGTCCCAAGAAGAACACAGAGGGTACCAAGAATAGGCGCCCATACTCCCTTGTCCAAACCAAGACCAAAATTATTTGCCAAATGGATCATGGAACTGGCAAAAAGATTGGCCGCAACAGCATACCATCCAAAGTTAGCCAAGCTAATAATGGTTGATAACAGGGCTACACCTCTTTTTCCTAGAACAGCTCTCAACCAAATCCACAAATCAATTCCATACTTAACCGCAAACAAAATAGGAAGACATTCAATAAAAACCCAGATAATGTTAAAGCTAAAAATATTTATCAACATTTGATTAAAGGTCAAATATTGAGCTACATAAGCCCCTTGGGTATAACACCAAGTAGCAATGGCAAAACCACTTGTCGATAGAAAGAGATCCCAGAAAGAATACTGACGATCCTTATTGGTCATGGGAACAATTCCGGTTATGGTTTCTTGTTGGATATAGTCATTCATTTTAGACATGTTATTGAATTCCTCCCGTCATTGCTAAGATAATCAAAATAAGGTTGATTAGGACTATGGAGATGATTAAAATGAAATCACTTTTTAGGAAGGGTTGAACAAACTCGTAGTTTGGTGACTCCATTTCTTCCAATCTTCTCTTTGTTTCAGTTGCTACTAAATCTTCAATTTCGGATGTCGTTTTCATCTTAGTTTTCCTCCAAATACAAGTCAAGGGCCAGTTGTCCATATTGTTTGGTATAGCGATACCAGATGTAGAGAAATTCACCAACTGGTTTTCCGACACTCTCCTGGAACAAAGCCCACAAGAACCAATAATATGAGGTCACTGCTACATAAGCCAAATAGTGACGTTTGGTTTTCTTATCTGGTACTTCTTGCAAATACAATTCCAGTACTTTTTCAGCATCCTCTACGGTATAATTGGAACACGCGATAAAGGTGCCCAAATCTCCTGCTGGCTCTCCCATTCCAGAATATTCCCAATCAATCAAGCTCATTTCGCCTGCTTCATTCAACAAGAAATTAGGACTATAGGAATCTCCATGACAAAGGACAACCTGTTCCGGATCATTCTGTAAATAGTTTTTGAGAATTGAAACAGTTTCATCCAATTCCTCGAGGCCATCAAATTCAAATCGATTTCTAGCCTTCAATTTTTCTCTAAAATCATCAATTCCCTCAAATTGGTCAAAGGAATGTTCCGTTTTTTCTCCAGATTGGTGTAACCGTCTCAAGAGGTCCATTGCTTGTGCCACATCATCCCAATTATCATAATCCAGTTGCTTAGCATTGGGAATAAATTCTGAAATTTTCCAGCCCTCATCCTTGTTCATAGCTACGAAGGTATGGTCAATCTTTAATTTTGCAGCAATTTCCATAGAAGCTGCTTCACTAGCTCGGTCGATATAATTTTCCGTTCCCCTACCCGGATGACGGTAAACATATTTTTTCCCTAGACAGTCAAATGAAAATGATGTGTTGGTTAACCCATCTTTTAGAGGTTTGATATTGACAATATCTGAAGCCACACACTTTAATGTCTTACAGATATTATCGATAATAGCTGAGTCTGCATTTACCAAATAACGTTCATCAAATTGACGGAGTTCATCTAGTGAATCAAATTCTTTAACAATATCCGATGAATAGTGACGAGCTTCTAAAAGGAGTTCCTTGACATGGCGACTATAATAATCCTCCCAAAGCTGTTCCCGATAAGGTTCGTGCTTAAACTCGGTTTCTAAAATTTCCTTAAATTTCTCGCTAAATGCACGGTCAAAATAAACGTGCCCCACCATAGCCCAAGTATTTTCTCCACCAATCTGGATATCAACGATGATGTGATTCGAATCCTCTATAGCACAATATTCGTCCGTTTGACCTTCTGCAAATATCGTCGAGTAGTAACCTCTATAAATATATTGCTCAAAAGGATTTTTTACAAAATAATTATCCGATGAACAAATATAAGTGTTAGAAAGTTGATTTTTAACCAACATAAGAGACGAACAGTTATTATATTTGTAGTAATCATTATTTACTACAATTTTTACACCAAACTTCTCTGCAAGATAGAACATTTTTTCTTGAAGATAGCCTACAATAACGGTTATATCTTCTATTCCTGCTTCTTGCAGCTGTCTGATTTCCCTCTCTATCAAGCGTTCACCCTTGACTTGAAGTAATCCTTTGGGAATCTCATAAGACAAAGGAGCAAAACGGCTACTCATGCCAGCAGCCATTATAATGGCATTTTTTACTCGATAGGGTTCTAAAACTTTCTGACCTAGTTCAGTTAAGTGAAGCTCCTCATCAACCCACTTCTCTTCTTTCAGTTTTTTCAATAATGTGTTGATTGTTCCTAAAGATAGGTCTAACTCTTCAGCTAACTGTCTCTGAGTAAATGTCTTTTCTTTATGTATCAACATAAAACGCAAAAGTTTAAATTGTTTTTCTGTTACCATTCTCAGTCCTCCTGTTCAATTTTTTCTTACCCATATTATAATATGAACAAAAATGACTGTCAATTCAAATAGGGAAAGAATGAGTAAAAATTAAGGCCTTATTCCCTTTCCTCAAAAACATATAAATAAAAGAGCTCCTTATTCAGGAGCCCTGAAATATTTTATATTTTTGATAAGTAGTCGTATTAGGTTTCGCTTGATTGCAATCCTTATCTGCCGACTAAAAAGGTCCCCCAGACTATAGAGAGATTGCGTGCGCAATCCTTATCTGCCGACTAAAAAGGTCCCCCGGACTATAGAGGGATTGCGTGCGCAATCCTTATCTACCGACTAAAAAGGTCCCCGGGACCTTTTTAGCCACCTAGATATGCTTTTCTGACTTCATCTGATGCTGCGAGTTCTTTTCCTGTTCCTGATAGGACGATCTTGCCTGTTTCAAGTACATAACCTCGGTCAGAGATAGCAAGGGCCTTGTTAGCGTTCTGTTCAATTAGGAGAACCGTTGTTCCTTGCTTCTGAATATCTTGAATGATATCGAAAATTTCTTGGATAAAGATCGGGGCAAGTCCCATTGACGGCTCATCCAAGAGAAGGAGCTTAGGTGTAGACATGAGAGCGCGTCCCATAGCCAGCATCTGCTGTTCACCACCTGAAAGAGTTGCCGCATCTTGGTTTTTACGCTCTTCAAGACGTGGGAAGCGTGAGAAAACTTTTTTCAAGTTAGCTTGATTTTCTTCACGATTTTTCTTTAAAAAGGCTCCCATTTCTAAGTTTTCCATAACAGTCAAACCTGGGAAAACATGGCGTCCCTCAGGGACTTGTGAAAGGCCACCTGCCACGATTTTTTGTGCAGGCAACTTTTGAATTTCTTTTCCCAAAAACTCAATTTTACCAGCACTTGGACGAACCAAACCTGAAAGGGTACGAAGAATGGTTGTTTTACCGGCACCATTGGCACCGATAAGGGAAACAACTTCACCTTCATTAACCTCGAAACTTACATCACGAACTGCTTGGATCATACCGTAATGCACAGAGAGGTTTTCAACTTTTAACATAGACATCAGGCTTCACCTCCTAGATAAGCTTCGATAACGCGTTTGTTGTTCTTGATCTCATCCGGAGTCCCATGAGCAATCAAACGACCATATTCAAGAACATAGATACGCTCAGTGACTTCCATAACCAAATTCATGTCATGTTCGATGAGCATGATGGTAATTTTAAATTCATCTTTGATACGACGGATCAATTCTGTCAATTCAGCTGTTTCTTGTGGATTCATACCAGCTGCAGGTTCATCCAAAAAGAGGATTTTAGGTTCAGTTGCCAGAGCACGAACGATTTCTAATCGACGTTGTTGGCCATAGGCAAGATTCTTCGCAAGAGTATCTGCGTCGCCATCCAAATCAAAAATCTTCAGCAAGTCCAAAGCTTTGCTTTTTAATTCTTCCTCATTCTTATAAAAAGCTGGTAGACGTAGAAAGCTCGCAAGGACATGTTGTTTATGATGATTACTAAATGCAATCAAAACATTTTCCAAAACTGTCAATTCCTTGAACAAACGAATATTTTGGAAAGTACGACTGAGACCAAGTGAGGCAATCTTATAGGGAGTTTTCCCATTTAGGAGATGTCCATCTAGTGTCACAGTACCTTCGCTTGGTTCATAAACGCCGGTCAAGAGATTGAAAAGGGTTGTTTTACCAGCCCCGTTTGGTCCAATCAGACCAACCAATTCTCCCTCGTTCAATTCAAGAGTGACATCTCCAACAGCTGTTAGACCGCCAAAATGTTTGGTTAACTGTTTAACTTCAAGTAATGCCATTAGTTTTGTCCCTCCTTCTTCGATTTTTTAAAGAAACGTGATAGACTCAATTCCCATGTCCCAAGAAGTCCACCTGGTCTGAAAATCATGACCAATACAAGAGCCAAAGCGTAGATAATCATACGTACGCTTGCTACATCCTGAAGGAGCATATTTAAAATTCCTAAAACAATCGCTGAAACGATGGTACCAGTAATGGATCCAAGTCCACCAAATACAACGATAATCAACACGTTGATGGAATTAATAAAGGTGTAATCTTTTGGGACAACAGATCCGATAAAACCAGCCTGAAGTGAACCAGCAATACTTGCTGTAATGGCTCCAAAGACAAAAGCGATAATCTTGATCTTTGTGGTGTTTACCCCAACAGACTCTGCAGCAATCTCATCCTCACGAACAGATAGAGTAGAGCGTCCAATTGGACTACGTAAGAAATTGAGAGTTGCAATAGTTGTGATCACCACAAATAGATAAACCATTTGCCAGTTGGTAAAGTTTGGAATACCCAAGATACCAGCAGCACCGTTGGTCAAACTACCACCATTAATGATAAAGATACGAATGATTTCTGAAACACCTAGTGTCGCAACAGCCAGGTAGTCACCCTTTAAACGAAGCGTTGGAATCCCAACGAGCAAAGCGACTGCACCAGAAATCAAAGCGCCCAAGACCATCGCTCCAAAGAAGGCACCATAGGTTGGTGATTTTGAACCAATAATCGCTGCTGCATAAGCCCCAATCGCCATAAAACCTGCATGACCAAGTGAGAATTGTCCTGAAAAACCAACGATTAAGTTCAAGCCTACTGCAAGGATGATATTAATCCCAATTTGTTCTAAAATTTGGACATGGAATAGATTAAGAACACCAGCAGAAACCAGTACACTAATCAATCCATAACCCGCTAACAGAAGGAATAACCAGAGAATATTTACTTTAAGATTTGTCTTCATTGTTTACACCTTCTCTTTCACATTCTTACCAAGGATACCTGCAGGTCGAACAATCAGAATCAAAAGCAAGATTCCATATACGATGGCATCACGGAAATCAGACATACCGAAGGCAGTAGCAAATGTTTCCAACAAGCCAATCACAAATCCTCCTAGAGCTGCACCAGGGATAATCCCGATACCACCGAGTACGGCCGCAACGAATGATTTTAGACCTGGAGTCACACCCATCAAAGGTTCAAGAGAGTTGTAGTAAAGGGCAATGAGGACACCTGCTGCACCAGCAAGGGCTGAACCCAAAGCAAAGGTAAAGCTGATTGTACGATTTACATTAATTCCCATTAATTGAGCTGCGTCACTATCAACTGATACCGCACGCATGGCTTTCCCCATTTTTGTTTTTTGGACGATCAATTGCAATAAAACCATCAAGAGTACAGAAACTGCTAAAATCATCAATTGAACATTTGTCAAGCTAATTGGTCCCAAGTCAAAGCGGACTGTTTCAATTGCTTGAGGGAAGGCACGAGTATTAGCACCTACTAAATAAACCATTCCGTATTCCAGTAGGAAAGACACTCCGATGGCAGTAATCAATACAGCAATACGTGTAGAGTGTCGTAAAGGACGGTAGGCAAGAAACTCAATCACAACACCAAGCAATGCGGTCCCTGCCATTGAAATAATTAAAGCTAAAAAGAAATCCATTTGGAAAGAATTAATCAAAAAGTAACCAATAAAGGCACCCATCATGTATATATCGCCATGGGCGAAGTTGATGAGTTTGATAATTCCATAAACCATGGTATAACCCAGAGCCAAAAGTGCATAAACACTACCCAGAATTAGACCATTCACAAGTTGTTGGAGCATAGCATTCACTCTTTTCTATCCTTATTTTTTAGAAAATTTCATTATTTTCACAAGTTCATAAACACCGAAACAGGGAGTGAGTCAAAGGCTCATTCCCCATTTCAATTACTATTCTAATGTTATGGTTTTACAACTTCTGCTTCTTCAACTTTACCATTGTTCATGGTCATCATGTAAGCAGTTTTCACTGTATTGTGGTCAGCATCAAAGCTTGTTTGACCAGTTACACCATCAAAATCTTTGGTTTTAGCAAGGTTGTCTTTGATCTCACCTGAGTTTTTAGCACCTTTTGCAGCATTTGCTACTAGGTAAACTGAGTCATAGGCCAAAGCTGAGAATGTTGAAGGCTCTTCGTTGTATTTAGCACGGTATGCTTCAAGGAAAGCTTTAGCTTTTGCAGAAACATCAACTGTTGTTGAGAATCCAGAGATGAAGTAAATGTTTGATGCTCTTTCAGCAGTTGCTTGTTGAACAAATTCTTCACCGTTAAACCCATCACCACCAATGATTGGCTTATCAATTCCCATACCACGAGCTTGGTTTACAATTTTACCAGCTTCTGTGTAGTAACCTGGAACTACGATAGCGTCAAACTCTTTGTCTTTCATTTTAGTAAGGGCTGCTTGGAAGTCAGTATCACCTGCTACAAACGTTTCATCTGCTACAATCTCACCCTTGTAGGCTTCGCGGAAAGATTTAGCAATACCTTTAGCATAGTCACTAGCGTTGTCAGTATAAAGAACAACCTTCTTAGCATTCAATTTGTTTGTTACATAGTTAGAAATAATCTTCCCTTGGAAGCTATCTTGGAATGTTCCGATAAATAGGTAATCTTGACCTTTAGTCAAACCGTCTTGAGTAGCACTTGGTGAAATCAATGGCACTCCAGCTTTAGTAGCGTTAGCTACAGCTGCAGCAGTTGCACCAGATGTCGCAGGTCCTACAATAGCTGCTACTTTTGATTGGGTAACAAGGTTTGTAGTAACAGAAGCTGCTTCAGCAGTTTCTGACTTGTTGTCTTTGTCTACAACTTCGATTTGTTTTCCATCAATTCCACCTGCAGCGTTGATTTCGTCTACAGCAAGTTGGGCACCCTTTTGTTCAGCTGTACCATAAGCTGCCACAGCACCTGTCTCTTCAAAGTTAAAACCGATTTTAATTGTTTTTTCGTCTACTGGATTTCCAGTTGTGTTTGACGCTCCTGACTTGACCTCTCCACAGGCAGCAAGAAGAGCCACACTAGCAAGAGCCACAAAAGATAGGGCAAATTTTTTCTTCATTTTTAATCTCCTTATAGTTGTTTCAAAAATTGTATGTTAAGAATATACCGAATTATCAGAAAATTGTCAATGTATTTGTTTAACTTTTTTAAATGATAACGTTTTCTTCAGTCCGATAGAGATTCCCAACGAAGGGAGTTTCTAGCTCTTGAATATGGCAACGTCTAATTTTCTTGATATATCTTTCCTTAGCTAATCTCTCAACCAAGTCATCTAGCTCCTCAGTTGGAACATAGAGCTGCAAGTAACGATGTTTTTTGGAATGGTAACAGATATCACCGTATTCCTGAAGTTTTTTTGCATCTCGATTATAGTAGAGATAGATGATTAATCCTGATCGATTTGTTTTTTCAAACATGAGGAGTCCTCTTTCTAAGAAATCTTCCCCTATTATACCAAAAAAAGCAAACTCCGTCGAGTTTACTTTCTAGGTTGCTTAACTTAACGAATTGTTGGCCATGATTTCATCAATAAAGCCATATTCAAGCGTTTCTTGGGCACTCATCCAGTAATCACGTTCTGCATCTGCATGAATTTGCTCGACTGATTTACCAGAGTTATCTGCAAGGATTTGCTCCAAAGTCTTACGAGTTTTGAGCAAGTGCTCTGCAGCGATTGCCATATCTGTCTGTTGGGTACCACCACCTGTACCACCCATTGGTTGGTGAATCATGTACTCTGCATTTGGAAGCATGAAACGTTTGCCTTTTGCGCCACTTGATGCAATGACAGTCCCCATGGATGCAGCCATCCCCATAACGATTGTTTGGACATCCGCCTTGATAAAGTTCATTGTATCAACGATTGCCAAACCAGCTGAAACAGAGCCCCCAGGTGTATTGACATAAAGGTAAATATCTTTTGTGCTGTCTTGGGCATCCAAGAAGAGTAATTGGGCGATAACGGAGTTGGCCATGTTGTCTTCAACTGGACCTGTTAGCATGATGATGCGGTCTTTCAGAAGACGAGAGTAAATATCATAGGAACGTTCTCCACGGCTTGTTTGTTCAATAACTACAGGAATCATTCATTTCTCCTTTTATGTTGAATTTTCTTAGTCTTACGACTCAATACAGAACTATTATATCTTTTTGGTCAAAAAAGGTCAAATTTTTGCTCTATTCTCTAAACAGAAACAAAAACTCAACCTCCTTTCAAGTCAAAAACGAACTTCTAATTTCAGTATTTACTTTGGAATTTTATTTAGTACCGAACAAGCGGTCTCCAGCATCTCCAAGACCTGGAACGATATAACCGTGTTCGTTCAAGCGTTCATCCAAAGCTGCTGTAAAGATCTCTACATCTGGGTGTGCTTCTTGAAGAGCTTTCACACCTTCTGGAGCAGATACTAGGCAGACAAACTTGATATTTGAAGCGCCTCGTTTTTTAAGGGAATCTACTGCCAAGATTGCTGAGCCACCTGTTGCCAACATTGGATCAACGACAAAGATTTGACGTTGGTCAATATCCTCAGGCAATTTCACCAAGTATTCAACTGGTTGAAGGGTTTCTTCATCACGGTACATACCGATGTGTCCAACTTTGGCTGCTGGAACCAAGCTCAAGAGGCCATCTACCATCCCGATACCTGCACGCAAGATTGGGACAATCGCCAATTTTTTCCCAGCCAATTGTTTTTGAACGGTCTTTGTGATAGGTGTTTCGATTTCCACATCTTCAAGTGGAAGATCACGAAGTACTTCATATCCCATCAACATTGCAATCTCGTCTACTAGTTCACGAAAAGCTTTTGTAGAAGTATCTGTACGACGCAAGATTGACAATTTGTGTTGAATGAGTGGATGATTAATGACTTCAATTTTTCCCATTTTCTGAATTCCTTCTTTCAATTTATTCTTCTTATTATATCAAAAAACGGTTTAAAAAGCTTTCTAAACCATTTATTTTTATTAATTTTTAAATCAAATCTGCCTCTTGAAGAGCCGTCTGAACAGTCTCTAATGGTAAATGGGTTAACTCGGTGCCTTTTTCTTGATAAAGGTACTGGGCATAGTCATCCATTCGGTACTGGTTGATATAAACCACGCGCTTGCAACCAACTTGTAGCAGTTGTTTGGTGCAGTTCAGACAAGGGAAATGGGTCACATAGGCTGTAAATCCTCTGGGAACCCCTCGCTCAGCCCCTTGGAGAATAGCATTGACCTCGGCGTGAAGGGTTCGAACACAGTGACCTTCAATGACCAGACATTCGTGGTCAATACAGTGCTCCGTTCCTGATACGGAACCATTGTAGCCTGTTGAAATGACTTTATTGTCCTTAACGAGGACAGCTCCCACCTTGGCACGTTTGCAGGTCGAACGATTGGCAATCAGTAAAGCCTGGGCTGCAAAGTACTCATCCCAAGCCAGTCTTTTTTCTGTCATAAGTCTTCTCCTTATCCCCTATTTTTTGAAAAATGGCAAGCGTAAATCTGCAATCTTTTCAGCTGGAACCTTCATGCCATCCTTGATCCATTTGAGCAGAACCGATACGATGGCAGAGCTCCAAAAGGAATGAAGGTAGCTACTGACACCTTTTGATTTCCCGTGGTATTTTTCTAGAAATTCCTGCATGGCTTGGACAAAAATCTTTTCCAAATGATAGTCCAGAGCAAGTTGGATAACCTTGGCTTCTTTCTTGGCTGCTCGAAAAAGGTGAACCCATACTAGATAAAGGTCGGTTTTGACATCGTAGTGGCTCAGCTGTTCCATAATGTTATGGACACTGCGTTTAAAGACACTTTCCAAAATCTCTTCTTTGGAGTCATAGTTACGATAGAAGGCGGCACGAGAGACGCCCGCACGTTTGACCAGCTCCGAAATACTGATCTTGGCCAAGTCTTTTTTCTCTAGAAGTTGCAAAAGAGCCGTCTCGATTGCTTCTCTGGTTAAAAAATTGGATTCTTGATTTGATTTTCTGAGATTTTCAAGAGATTTTTCAGATATTTTACGTTCAGACATAACAATTTCTTTCTACTTGTGACAACAGAGAGGTGGTACTTTTGTTTCAAGGGCTTTCATGATATAATTGTAAAAAAAGACAGAACCTTTGTCAATGTATAAGTGACAAAGATGGAGAATTTCTATGACTTGGAAGATTGTAGCTGACTCTGGTTGTGATTATCGTCAACTGGCAACTCCTGCTATTGATACGGAATTTGTTAGTGTTCCTTTAACCATTCAAGTAGCTGATCAGGTCTTTATCGATGATGCCAATCTTGACATTGACCACATGATGGAAACCATGTATGCGACTTCTGAGGCTTCAAAATCAGCTTGTCCTAGCCCTGATGATTACTTGCGAGCATTTGAAGGTGCTAAGCATATCTTTGTCGTTACTATCACTGGTACTCTTTCAGGTAGCCATAATAGTGCACAGCTCGCTAAGAATATCTATCTGGAAGAACACCCTGACACTCAGATTCATGTGATCGATACATTGTCTGCAGGTGGTGAGGTTGACTTGATTGTCGAGAAAATCAATAGCTTGATTGATCAAGGACTTTCTTATGAGGAAATTGTTGAAGCTATTACAGCCTACCAAGAAAAAACGAAGTTGCTTTTTGTACTCGCTAAGGTTGATAACTTGGTAAAAAATGGTCGTTTAAGCAAGCTGATCGGTACAGTTGTCGGTCTTCTCAACATCCGTATGGTTGGGGAAGCAAGTGAAACTGGAACCCTAGAACTACTCCAAAAAGCGCGTGGACCAAAAAAATCCCTTCAAGCAGCCTATGAAGAACTCATCAAGGCTGGCTACGCTGGTGGCCGTATCGTCATGGCTCATCGCAGCAATGAAAAATTCTGTCAGCAATTGTCAGAACGCTTGCTGGAAACCTTCCCACAAGCGGATATCAAAATCATCCCGACATCTGGTCTCTGCAGTTTCTATGCAGAAGATGGCGGTTTGTTGATGGGATATGAAATCAACTAAGATTATGAGCAACAAGAGATGTCAAGCATCTCTTGTTTTTTGTGGTACAATAGAGCTATGAAACATTTTGATACTATTGTCATTGGTGGAGGACCTGCAGGTATGATGGCTACCATTTCCAGTAGCTTTTATGGTCAGAAAACTCTACTCATCGAAAAAAATCGAAAACTTGGGAAAAAATTAGCTGGAACGGGCGGTGGTCGTTGTAATGTGACCAACAATGGAACTTTAGATGACCTATTAGCTGGCATCCCTGGTAACGGGCGGTTTCTTTACAGTGTCTTCTCCCAGTTTGATAACCATGATATCATCAACTTTTTTACGGAAAATGGTGTTAAACTCAAGGTCGAGGACCACGGACGCGTCTTTCCTGCTAGTGACAAGTCTCGGACTATTATCGAGACACTAGAAAAGAAAATCACTGAACTCGGTGGTCAAGTTGCTACTCAAACAGAAATTGTTTCGGTTAAAAAGATAGACGACCAGTTTGTCCTTAAGTCCGCAGACCAAACCTTCACTTGTAATAAACTGATTGTTACAACTGGTGGTAAATCCTATCCTTCTACTGGTTCTACTGGTTTTGGGCATGAGATCGCCCGCCATTTTAAACATACCATTACTGAGCTTGAAGCTGCTGAGAGCCCATTGTTGACTGATTTTCCACACAAAGCGCTTCAAGGGATTTCACTAGACGATGTGACCTTAAGCTATGGTAAGCATGTCATCACTCACGATCTGCTCTTTACCCACTTTGGTTTGTCAGGTCCTGCTGCCCTACGCATGTCTAGCTTTGTCAAGGGAGGTGAAGTCCTTTCTTTGGATGTCTTACCTCAACTTTCTGAAAAGGACTTGGTGGCATTTCTAGAAGAAAACCGTGAAAAATCCTTGAAAAATGCTTTAAAAACTTTGCTTCCAGAACGCTTGGCAGAATTTTTGGTGCAAGGCTATCCTGAAAAAGTCAAACAACTGACTGAAAAGGAACGCGAACAACTTCTCCAGTCCATCAAGGCTCTCAAAATCCCTGTAACTGGAAAAATGTCTCTTGCCAAGTCCTTTGTCACCAAAGGCGGTGTCAGTCTCAAGGAAATCAATCCCAAAACCCTCGAAAGTAAGCTAGTCCCTGGCCTCCACTTTGCTGGCGAGGTACTGGATATCAACGCCCACACGGGTGGCTTTAACATCACTTCTGCCCTCTGCACCGGCTGGGTGGCAGGCTCCAATCCAATAAATACCAAATAAGAAAGGAAGTCCTTTGGAACATATTATTTTACTAAGAGGCGTTACTCCTAATGGAAAAAATGCTATCCCGAAAATGTCTTATTTGGTAGATATTTTGACAGAAGCTGGTTTTCAACACGTTCGAACCTATATTCAAAGTGGGAATATCATTCTTGAGAGTGACTCAGATTTAGAAGAAATACGAGAACGCGTTCATACTTTGATAAAGGAAAAAATTGGGGCCGACTTAAAAATGGTTATCAAGAATAAGAACGATTTTGAAAAGATTGTTCATGAGAATCCATTTAAAGAAGACTACCTTCATGATCGTGTGCATGTAATTCTTTATCAAGGACTTATCCAAAGTCTGCCACTAGAAAAATTGAAAACTGACTACGGCGAGGAAGAAATCTGTGTAGGCGATTACTGTCTCTACCTCTATCTTCCTAGAACTGCAAAACAAAAAAAGCTCAATACCAACTATCTTGAAAAATTGTTTGGCGTGGTTCTGACCATGCGAAAGTTAAACGTAGTTGAAAAACTATTAACCAAATAGTACTTGAAACCAGAAAAAATCAGCAGAGGTAACTCCGCTGATTTTTATTTTGTCTGTGTCCGAACGTAAGCAGCAATGACATCTGATGTGTATTGAGCTGTTCCAGGTCCAAATTTGTCAATGTTTTCCTTAAACTCTGGGTTGTAGACGTATCCTTTACCGATATGGCCGAAGACTTCAATAGAGCAGTCAAATCCATAAGTACGAATAGCTTGCCAGAGTTTAGCTGCCTCTTCTTGGTTTTCAGCTGCTGTTGCAGGCAGACCATCTTGAAGATTTTGAGCCAAGGCTTGAAAGACTTGGTTAAAGGCGGCCGTAGACTCGTCTTCGCGACCTTTTTGGCGCTCAAGAGCTTGGTCCATGACTTCTTGTCCATATTTCTCTACCGCCTCTTGGTGGTATTTTTGATGATCTTGATAGCTAAATCCAGTGAATTTTTCCTCAATCGTCATTTTTATTTCTCCTTTTTGTTCTTGAATGGTTTTTTGCAAGGTGGAAATCAAGGTATCCAGATGTTGCCTTTCTCGAGTTAGATAGTCCAACTGCCTAGTCAAATGGGGCAATAAATCTGATGATTCTCCTTTTAACAGCTCTGCTATTTTATCTAAAGAAAAGCCTAGATATTTATAATACAGAATGACCTGAAGGCGTTCCAAATCCTCTTGACTGTAGGTTCGATAGCCGTTTTCCGACTTTAAGGGGACCAAGAGTCCTATCTTATCGTAGTGGTGCAGGGTCTTGACAGAGACTCCTGAAAGCTGCGCAGCTTCTTTTATATGGTACATGATTTCCTCCTTATACTCAATGAAAATCAAAGAGCAAAC
>NZ_KV802735.1:280458-387823 GCF_001810825.1 Streptococcus sp. HMSC076C08
TGGTTTGAATTTGATTTTCGAAGAGTATTACATTGATAGTATAACCCCTCCCCCTAGGTCAGAGTCAAGCGTTTTTGCGAAAAATTTTTAACTTTTTGAGAAAGGTGTGAAAACTTGAAAATGGTTTTCTTGACAGACCTTTGAAAACATGATAGGATAGTCAAGTCTATCAATCAAACAGAAGGTTCATAGAGAGCCATTGAGAGAGGGCTATTTGACAACTCAAGTAGCCTTTTCTTATTTTAAAAAACAAGATTGGAGTTTCAACTATGTCAGAAAAATCGCAATGGGGCTCGAAACTAGGCTTTATCCTAGCATCTGCTGGTTCAGCCATCGGACTTGGAGCCGTTTGGAAATTTCCCTACATGACTGCCGCTAATGGCGGGGGAGGGTTTTTACTGGTCTTTCTCATTTCCACCATTTTAATCGGTTTCCCGCTCCTGCTGGCTGAATTTGCCCTTGGCCGTAGTGCTGGCGTTTCCGCTATCAAAACCTTTGGAAAACTAGGCAAGAATAACAAGTACAACTTTATCGGTTGGATTGGTGCCTTTGCCCTCTTTATCCTCCTCTCCTTTTACAGTGTCATCGGAGGTTGGATTCTAGTCTATCTAGGAATTGAGTTTGGGAAATTGTTCCAGCTTGGCGGTACGGGTGATTATGCTCAGTTATTTACTTCAATCATTTCAAATCCAGCCATTGCCCTAGGAGCTCAAGCAGCCTTTATCTTGTTGAATATCTTTATTGTATCACGTGGGGTTCAAAAAGGAATTGAAAGAGCCTCGAAAGTCATGATGCCTATGCTCTTTATCATCTTTGTCGTGATCATCGGGCGCTCGCTCAGCTTGCCAAACGCCATGGAAGGGGTTCTCTACTTCCTCAAACCAGACTTTTCAAAACTGACCAGCGCTGGTCTCCTCTATGCTCTGGGACAATCTTTCTTTGCCCTCTCACTAGGGGTTACAGCCATGCTGACCTATGCTTCCTACTTGGACAAGAAAACCAATCTGGTCCAGTCAGGGATTTCCATCGTAGCCATGAACATCTCGGTTTCCATCATGGCGGGACTAGCCATTTTCCCAGCCATGTCAGCTTTCAATATCCAGTCGGAAGGGGGACCAAGCCTGCTCTTTATCGTCTTGCCTCAACTCTTTGACAAGATGCCTTTTGGAACCATTTTCTACATCCTTTTCCTCTTGCTTTTCCTCTTTGCGACGGTCACTTCTTCTGTCGTTATGCTGGAAATCAATGTGGGCAATATCACCAATCAGGACAATCGCAAGCGTGCTAAATGGAGTGCTATTTTAGGAATCTTGACCTTTGTCTTTGGAATTCCTTCAGCTCTATCCTATGGGGTCATGGCGGATGTTCACATTTTTGGGAAGACCTTCTTTGATGCTATGGATTTCTTGGTTTCCAATCTCCTCATGCCATTTGGAGCTCTCTGCCTGTCACTTTTTACAGGCTACATCTTTAAGAAGGCTCATGCTAAGGAGGAACTCCATCTTGATGAAAGAGCATGGAAACAAGGACTTTTCCAAGTCTGGCTTTTCCTCCTTCGTTTCATCATTCCTATTATCATCATTGTGGTTTTTATCGCCCAATTTATGTAATCAAAAAGGACTTGAGTAGTAAACTCAGGCCCTTTCTTTTTTTATGGATGGCTAACAATCAATTCCAAACCTTGCCCTTCTAGGGTCCAAGCTTCAACATCACTTGGTAGGATAAAGTGGCTACCTTTTTGGATTGGATAGTTTTTCCCGTCAATAGTAAGCTGACCTTGACCAGCTAAGACACTAAACAAACTGTAGTCTGCTGTCTTTTTAAAGTCAACTTTTCCAGTGATTTCCCACTTGTAAACTGCGAAGAAGTCATTAGACACAAGGAGAGTGGAACGTAAATCATCTGCTTTGATAGTTACGGGACGGCTATTAGCAGGTTCACCAATGTTCAAGACATCGATGGATTTTTCAAGGTGAAGTTCACGCAAGTTGCCCTTGTCATCCTTACGGTCAAAGTCATAAACACGGTAGGTGGTATCGCTAGACTGCTGGGTTTCAAGAATCAAGATACCTGCTCCAATAGCGTGCATGGTGCCACTTGGTACATAGAAGAAGTCTCCAGCCTTAACAGGCACTTTGGTCAGCAAGGCATCCCAGTTCTTGTCCTCAATTTGCTGGCGAAGTTCTTCTTTTGATTTGGCATTGTGACCATAGATAATCTCTGAACCTTCATCCGCAGCGATGATGTACCAGCACTCTGTTTTCCCGAGCTCACCTTCATGCTCTAGTCCATAGGCATCGTCTGGGTGAACTTGGACACTGAGCCAATCGTTGGCATCGAGTATCTTGGTCAAGAGTGGAAATACAGGTTCTGGACGATTGCCAAACAATTCACGGTGTTCCGCATACAAGGTAGATAAGTCTGTTCCCTCGTAGCGACCATTAGCTACCTTAGAAACACCATTTGGGTGGGCTGAAATAGCCCAGTATTCTCCGATTTTTTCACTTGGAATGTCGTAGCCAAACTCATCACGTAGCTTGGTTCCACCCCAGATTTTTTCTTGCATAACTGATTGTAAAAATAATGGTTCTGACATCTTATTCTCCTGTCTGTTTTTCTCACTTCATTATAGCAAAAAGCTAGGTCTAATTGAACTCTTTTTCACATCTTATAAAGTAGGGAGAAGATTTTATAAAAATAGTGAACAAATGTGCTCTACTTAATACTTGCACCATTGCTGGCAATGACATCCTTGTACCAGTAGAAGGATTTCTTCTTGCTCCGTTTGAGACTTCCTTGACCTGCATTATCACGATCCACATAGATAAAGCCATATCGCTTGTTCATTTCGCCTGTTCCAGCTGAAACCAGATCTATACAACCCCAAGTCGTATAACCAAGCAATTCAACGCCATCTTGGTAAATAGCATCTCGCATAGCCTTGATATGGGCCTCTAAGTAAGCAATCCGATAGTCATCTGCTACGTATCCATTTTCATCTGGCGTGTCCATAGCACCGAGGCCATTTTCTACGATGAACATAGGCTTTTGATAACGATCCCAGATAGCATTGAGGGTGATACGAAGCCCCAGTGGGTCAATCTGCCAACCCCATTCAGAGGATTCTAGATAAGGATTTTTGATAGAGGCAAAGACATTTCCAGCGGTCAGATTCGTCACTTCTGGATCGCCTGAGGCCACTCGACTCGCATAGTAAGAGAAGGAAACAAAATCAACAGTGTGATTCTTCAACAAATCCAAATCCTCTGCCGTCATTTCAATTTCTATCCCCTCACGCTCCCACTGTTTCTTGGCATAGTTTGGGTATTCCCCACGCGCTTGGACGTCAATGAAGAAGTAACTCTTACGGTCTTCCTCCATAGCTGCCCAGTAGTCTCTCGGATGGGCAGTGTTGGGATAGTATTGTCCTGCTGCCAACATACATCCCACCTTGTTTTCTGGATCAATTTCGTGAGCAATTTTAGTCGCCATAGCCGAGGCTACCAGCTCATGGTGGGCTGCTTGGTATTTGATCTGTTCTTGATTTTCTCCTTCTTCAAAACAAATCCCAGCTCCTAAAAAGGGGGCATGCAGAATCATATTGATTTCGTTGAAGGTGAGCCAGTACTTGACCAAGCCCTTGTAACGGGTAAAGAGGGTGTGACAGAGATTTGCGTAAAAGTCCAACATACGACGATTGCGCCAACCACCGTACTCCCTAATTAAGTGCATGGGGCAATCGAAATGCGTGATGGTCACCAGTGGTTCAATTCCATACTTGTGGCATTCCTTAAATAAATCCTCATAAAAAGCTAGACCAACTTCATTTGGCTCTGCTTCGTCACCTTGAGGAAAAATCCGAGTCCAAGCAATGGAAAGTCGATAGGTTTTAAATCCCATTTCTGCAAAAAGCGCAATATCTTCCTTGTAATGATGGTACATATCAATGGCTTCCTTTGCTGGGTAAAAATAGCCCTCCTCAAACGAAAACATCTTTTTCTGACCTGTAATAATAGCCTCACGGTCTGGACCAATCGGTACCACATCCACATTAGCAAGACCACGGCCATCTTGATTATAAGCACCCTCACATTGATTAGCTGCCGTAGCACCACCCCAGAGGAATCCTTCTGGAAATTGTAGTATTTCTGTCATCACTTTACCTCGATTGATTTATTACTTCTATTATACTAAAAAGGAGGCAAAAAGTTTGGAACCCTCTGGATAATAATAGCACTAAACTTACTTTTATATATACGAAAAAAAGACTGAAACCAGTCTTCTTTTTAAATCAAAGCTGTGATAGCCGTTACTAGGCCAAAAACGATACCTGGTGCATTAGCAGCCGCAAGTGGAATATCTCTTTCTTTCTTGAAAAGACCGTAGTAAACCCAGAGACTACAGTTGATGGCTGCAACCAAGGGCTGGATAAAGTTCCCTTTTTGACCAGCCAGGTTGTTCATAATTTGCGGGAAGTAAGAGACGTACATCATAACAGACATGAAGGTCGCTACCCAACCCAAAACTTTCATTTGTTTTTCAGACATTTTCAAAACCTCTTTCATTTTTATGAATCATATTTTATAATCTTTTTTCAAAACAATCAAGTCTTTAAAACTTTTGTTATAAAGATATAAACTATCACAATCTTGTTATAAGAAAGAGGGAACAGAAAAAAGACCGAATTGCTCCGTTCTGTTTACTCAATCAAATATTAGAAAATGAATACTCCTTTTCAATGAATCGATTGATTGATGGTAAATAAGCCGTTAGAAATTATTGACAGTATCGAAATTTTCTAGTAAAATGAATTTTGTTAATACCTAAATGGTGTGTAGTTTTCTATCAACATAGTCAGGAGAAAAGGAACTTATGCTAAAAAAATTTAATGAATTGTCACTGAAAGATAAGGCTTATCTAATTGGCGGTTTGAGCTTATTAGTCATTGTGATCTCATTTGGTCTACTCAATCGTCAAACAGTAACTGTCAGTCTTGTCTTTACACAACTATCTGCTCCCTTGATTTTGGTGATTTTTACTTGTCTAGTAATCGGGATCATTGCTGGTAGTGCTATTGGTATTAGCTATCACCATAACAAGACTCAAGATCTGAGAAGCCGCATTGCTGAAGCAGAAGCGACTATCAATATAAAAGACAGGGAGCTTGTCCAGTACGAGGAACAGGTGCAACAATTAAAACAGGAAGCCAAACAATAAGTGTAGAAATCATAACCACCCGTGAAAACGGGTGGTTTTTTGTCTCGCACCTAACGGAGCGAGACGGACTGAAAGTCGCATAAATACAAAAAAGATCGAATTGCTCCGATCTTTTTAAGTTTCACTCCAAGAATGTTTAGATAAAAAATTTGATAATAGAATTACCTACTTCATACGATAAAAATCAATCACTAGACCAGCAGGCCCTTTAACTAATAAGGACTCTGTTCCCCAATCGGTTACAGTTGGTCCGTTTAAAACCTGGATACCAAGTTCTTTCAACCGTTGGTAATTCTGGTCTACATCCTCAACCTCGATATGAAGAATGATTCCTGACTGAAAATCTTCCAAAGGAATCAAATGATTTTGGGACAACATCAGACAGTGACTGCCAATCGTAAACTGAGCAAAACTGTCATCAACATAATCGGGCTTTTTATCCAAAATACGCTCCAAGTCAGCACAGACTTGGGGAACATCTGAAACGATAATATCTAATTGATTTAAATTCATTTACTATCCTCCAGAAAAAGACCGGATTGCTCCGATCTTTTTAAGTTCCACGAAGGAATTATTTAATTGCGCGTGATTGCAATCCTTCTTCTTCCAAGAAGAGGCGGAATGGTACGAGTTCTTCTGCTTCGTATTTTTCCTTGAAGGCTTTGATTGCTTCTTCTGAGTGAAGTTTTGGATCCAATTCAAGTACTTCTACTGGAAGTGGACGATGTTGAGAGATGCGAGCATCGATCACAACAGTTTTACCTTCTTTGTTGAGTTTAACAGCTTCTGCAACAACTGCATCGATGTCTTCGATACGGTCAACTGTAAATCCTACAGCACCTTGAGCTTCAGCGATTTTCGCATAGTCAGCATTAGGGAAGTCACAACCAAACAAGTGTTTGTTTGTGTCTTCGTATTTGTCCTTGATGAAGGCATATTTACCATTTGAGAAGACAACGTTGATAACTGGAAGGTCGTATTGAACGTTTGTGATAACGTCTGGGTAGCACATGTTGAATGCACCGTCACCCATGATGTTCCATACTTGGCGATCAGGATTGTCTTTCTTAGCAGCGATACCACCAGGAAGGGCAATACCCATTGTCGCAAAGAGTGGAGATGTACGCCACATGTTCTTAGGTGTCATGTGAAGGTGACGAGTAGATGTTTGAGTAGTGTCACCTACGTCGATTGAATAGATAGCGTCTTGATCAGCATGTTTGTTGATTGCATTGTAAACTTGATACAATTGCAATTCACCCTCAGTTTTACCTTCGAGTTTGTTCATGTAATCACGCCAGTTTTGGTTGTTCTTAACGTTTGCACGCCACCATGGAGTAGATTCTACTAGGTTTACTTTGTCAAGGATAGCTTTAGCTGCTTGACCTGCGTCACCAAGGATTGAAGCGTCAAGGGCATGACGTTTACCAAGTTTGTATGGGTCGATATCGACTTGGATGAATTTTTCAGTGTTCTTGAAGGCTTCGTACACTTCAGCAAACGGGAAGTTTGAACCAAGGAAAAGAACTGTGTCTGCTTCGAAGACCACTTCGTTGGCTGGTTTCCAACCAACACGGTAAGCAGAACCTGTCAAACCTTCGTAGTTCCATTCGAAAGCTTCAAAGTTTTTACCAGTTGTGATGATTGGTGCTTTGATTTTACGTGACAATTCAGTGATCACTTCACCAGCTTTGACACCACCGTAACCAGCGTAGATAACTGGACGTTCAGCATTGTTCAAGATTTCAACAGCTTTGTCGATTTCAACTTCGTTCAAGGCAGGAGCGATGAATGAACGTTCGTATGAACCTGAACCGTAGTAAGAGTTTTCGTCGATTTCTTGGAAACCAAAGTTTACTGGGATTTCAACAACAGCTGGACCTTTTTTAGAAACTGCAGCACGGCAAGCTTCGTCGATTACTTTTGGCAATTGCTCAGCGTAAGCTACACGTTTGTTGTAGACAGCAATACCGTTGTACATTGGGTTTTGGTTCAATTCTTGGAAGGCATCCATGTTGAGTTCGTTAACTGGACGTGATCCAAGGATAGCAAGGAATGGAGTGTTATCCATAGCTGCATCGTAAACACCGTTAATCAAGTGAGTCGCACCTGGACCACCTGAACCAACTGCAACCCCGATTGAGCCACCGAATTTAGCTTGCATGACCGCTGCAAGAGCACCTGTTTCTTCGTGGCGAACTTGCAAGAAGCGGATATCTTTGTCTTCAGCCAAAGCGTCCATCAATGAGCTGAGTGTTCCTGATGGGATACCGTAGATTGTGTCTACGCCCCATGTTTTCAATACGTTGAGCATTGCTGCAGATGCAGTAATTTTCCCTTGAGTCATAATGATAACTCTCCTTCAAATATTTTTAAAACTTGATAAATCCGTTTTCATATACTAATTGGAAACGTTTCAGCAAATTTTTACTCTACTACTTTACCACATTTGTTTTGGGTCTCCTAAGAATGTGCTCAGAAGTTCTTATTCTCTATTACAGTACAGTTTGAAAACGTTTTTAATATCTGTTTTATAATAAAAAGCGAGCAAGCTCGCTTTTAGTCTATTTTACTAAAGTTTAGCATGAGTGAACTGATTAAAACAGATACTGAACTAAAGGCCATGGCCAATCCTGCAAGTTCTGGATTGAGTACCAAACCAAGAACAGAAAACACTCCTGCTGCAATCGGAATACCAATGAGGTTATAGATAGAAGCCCAGAAAAGATTGAGTAGAATACGATTAAAGGTCTTCTTACTCATATCAAAAGCACGTGCCAATCCTAGTAAATTGTTGGTTGTAAGGACAAGATCTGCTGATTCAATGGCAATATCTGTCCCAGAGCCCATGGCAATTCCGACATCCGCTACACTGAGGGCCGGCGCATCATTGATACCATCTCCAACAAAGGCCAATTTCCCATTCTTTTGAAGCTTGTGAATTTCATGTGCCTTTTCCTCTGGCAAGACATTTGCGATTACTTCTTCGATACCAATTTGTTCTGCAATCGCATGGGCTACTCCAGCATTATCTCCAGTAAGCATGACCGTTCTAAGACCACGTTTTTTCAATTTAGCAATAGCTTCTTTGGCATTTTCCTTAGGGACATCCTGCAAGGCAATTAAGCCTTTTAACTGACCATCCACGGATAGGAAGACAACTGTTTTTGCTTCTTTCTCAAGCAAATCAAATCGTTCTTGATAATCATGTGGAATAGCAAGGTCAGCTAAGAGCTTAGCATTCCCCAGCAAGACTTGCTTACCATTAATAATCCCAGTCACACCTTTTCCATGCAAGGCTTGGAAGTTTTCCACTGGGTGAAGGCTAATTCCTAGTTCAGATGCACGATTAACAATAGCTTGAGCTAGCGGGTGTTGAGATACATCTTCCAGTGAAGCAGCCAAACTTAGCACTTCTCCTTCATCTCCGATAACATCTGTCACTACTGGCTTCCCTTCGGTCAAGGTTCCTGTCTTATCAAAAACAACCGTTTGAACTTTTTGGATTTCCTGTAGAACTGTACCATTTTTGAGAAGAATCCCCATCTTGGCACTTCGTCCTGTTCCAACCATGAGTGCTGTTGGTGTCGCAAGTCCAAGAGCACAAGGGCAGGCAATAATCAAGACTGCAACACCATAGAGAAGCGACGTTACAAAACTTTCACCAAGAAAAACAAACCAGATCCAAAAAGTAAGGAGTCCTAAAATGACAACTGCTGGTACGAAAATTCCAGAAATCTTGTCTGTCAAATCTTGAATAGGAGCACGACTGGTTTGAGCTTTCTTCACAAAGTCTACAATCTGAGCCAACATGGTTTCAGAACCTACTTTTTCAGCTCTAAAAATGATCGTACCACTATTATTGATGGTTGAACCAATGACAGCATCTCCAACTGATTTATCGACTGGAATACTTTCCCCAGTTACCATTGATTCATCAATACTAGTTTCTCCTTCTATTACAGTCCCATCAACGGCAATTTTTTCACCTGGTCGAACGCGAATGAGATCCCCAACTTTGACTTGTTCTAGAGGTATTTGAACATAAACATCATCACGCAAAACCTCTGCTGTTTTTGCTTGTAGGTCTAATAATTTTTCGACTGCCTGCGAAGTATTTTTTCGCATTTTTTCCTCAAAAACTGCTCCCAAAAGAATGAAGAAGAGGATAAATGCAGCACTTTCAAAGTAAACGGGCAGACCAGTGAAGAGGGCAACTAAGCTATAGAAATAGGCCACTAGGGTTCCCAGAGCAACCAAGGTATCCATGTTGGAATTGTGCTTTTTAAAACTAGCCCAGGCGCTTCTGATATATGGAACTCCAGCTACCAGCATAATGGGGGTTGTGGCTAAAAAGGTGCCCCAACGCATGACTTGGTGACTAATTCCTCCTGTAGACATCCCAATCATAAGAATCACAAGAGGCACAGTAAAGATACTAGTAATCCAAAAACGTTGTAAAAGACTGAGAGACTTTTTGGTTTTTTCAACAACGGTGTAGGTTCCCTTTTGCATCTTCATGCCACAAGAAAACTCGTGCTCACCCAAGTCTTGAGGCGTAAAGCGAATAATTTTTTCCTCATCTTGAGCGATTGGTTCTAGAATCCCTTCTTCTTCGAAGAGAACTTCTTTATAACAGTTTGAAGGTGTCACACGGTGAAAAGTAATCTCAGCAGGAATCCCTTTTTGCAGTTGAATGTGGGCTGGATGGTAGCCTTTGTCTGCCGTGATACGGATTTTTTGAACACCATTTTCAAGACTTGCTTTTACAATTTCAGTCATATCATTCTCCTATTCTACAATCATCTTACCGTGCATCATATTCATGCCACATGCAAAGCCAAATTCTCCAGCCTGTTCAGGCGTGATTTCCACTACATACTCTTCCCCCATAGGCAAGTCCGCATGCACACCAAAATCTGGAAAGACAATCTGATCCAAACAAGGTGAAGGATCCTTACGGTCAAAGACAATGCGGGCTGGCACTGATTTTTTAAGAATAATCAACTCAGGCGTATAGCCCCCCATGACTTCCACTCGAATCTCTTGGTAGCCGTTTTTTTGCTGGGCCTTTTGTCCAGATTTTTCAGGCTTTTTGAAAAACCAAAACAAGATAAACGCGATAAGGGTAATACAAATAATGGTTACAATACTATTTAACATGACGTCTCCTTTACATACAATTACATTTTACTTCTGTTACTGCGCTAGCTTTTTTCTCAGAAATCACAGCTTCCAATCCTTCCAAGTCAGACAAAGTAAAATCACATTCAGCAATCAAATCAGCCAACAAGTTCTTAATCCTACGAGAACAAACCTTGTCCTTGATATCTTGGACAAGTAAATCCCGACTTTGGTCCAAAGTTAAAAGGGCTGAATAGACAAAGGACTTGCCCTCTTTTTTCCTAGTCAGGCACTCTTTCTCTACTAAGCGAGCCAAAAGAGTTTGAATCGTTGATTTGGACCAGTCAAACCGCTCCGCCAGAACTCTGATCAAATCCGTACTGGTCTGTTCGCCCTGCATCCAAATAATCTTCATGACTTGCCATTCTGCATCTGAAATCTGCATCAGCACACCTCCAAAATCTACATTTGTCAATTACAATTATCAGTATACCTCAAAAATCTACATTTGTCAATTATAAAATTACATATTTCTTAAAAAAGTACTTTAACCATTTGATGAGAGATTTGCAGTCAAATTTTACTATATAAACTATAAAAATATGCTATACTGTAGAAAAAAGAAAACAACCACTAGGGGTGCGTAAAGCTGAGATTAACGACTGTTAGATCCCTTTGACTCAATCTAGGTAATGCTAGCTGATGGAAGTGGAAATGATGATGGGGACTATCAGTCTTCTATTTCCTTCCTAAAACAGACTAGCTTGTTCTTAAGAATACATGCTTCAGTTGGTTGGGAGGTTTTAGATGACTTATTTACCCGTTGCTCTAACCATTGCTGGAACTGACCCTAGTGGCGGTGCTGGCATTATGGCAGATTTGAAGTCATTCCAAGCGAGAGATGTTTATGGAATGGCCGTTGTGACCAGCCTTGTCGCTCAAAATACCAGAGGTGTTCAATTAATCGAGCACGTCTCCAACCAAATGCTGGAAGCTCAATTGGAAAGTGTCTTTTCGGATATCAAGCCCCAGGCTGTAAAAACTGGTATGTTGGCAACTACTGAAATCATGGAGATTATCCAACCCTATCTTAAAAAACTGGACTGCCCCTACGTTCTGGACCCTGTTATGGTCGCAACAAGCGGTGATACCCTGATAGATACTAGTGCGAGAAGCTACCTAAAAACAAACCTGCTTCCCCTTGCGACTATTATTACACCCAATCTTCCTGAGGCAGAAGAAATTGTTGGTTTCTCAATTCATAATCCAGAAGACATGCAACGCGCTGGTCGCCTGATTTTAAAAGAATTTGGTCCTCAGTCCGTTGTTATCAAAGGTGGCCATCTTGAAGGTGGTGCCAAGGATTTCCTCTTTACCAAGGAGGAACAATTTGTCTGGGAAAGTCCACGAATTCAAACCTGTCACACCCATGGTACTGGATGTACCTTTGCTGCTGTGATTACGGCTGAACTTGCCAAGGGCAGAAGTCTTTACCAGGCAGTGGATAAGGCCAAGGCCTTTATCACAAAAGCCATCCAAGACGCTCCTCAACTCGGTCATGGTTCTGGCCCAGTCAACCATACAAGCTTTAAAGATTAAGAAAAACTCTCTAGTTCCCACTTTAAAGGAATTAGAGAGTTTTTGATTAGGAAATCATGTCATCCAGCTTTGTTAAAAAAGCTTGCGTTTTTGCCTCAATATCTTCTGCCTGCATCAAATCACGTACAACGGCTACTCCAGCTATGCCAGTTGCAGCAAGTTGGTCAATATTCTCTGACGTCAAGCCTCCAATAGCAACTACTGGAATGGCGACCGTTTGGCAAATGGTTTTCAAGGTTGAAATCAGGGTGATAGGAGCATTCTCCTTGGTCCTAGTCGGGAAAATGGCTCCTGTTCCCAAGTAATCCGCACCTCCTTCTTCTGCTTCGAGGGCTCTTTTTACTGTTTTAGCTGTGACACCGAGGATTTTTTTAGGCCCCAAGACTTGGCGGGCAACCGAAACTGGTAGTTCATCGTCTCCGATATGTAGACCTGCAGCATCGACTGCGAGACAAACATCCAAACGATCATCGATTATCAAGGGTACCTGATACGCATCTGTTATTTCCTTGACTTGTTTTGCTAGATGATAGTATTGATTGGTGGTGAGATTTTTTTCTCGTAGTTGGATCATGGTTACACCTGAACGGCAGGCCGTCTCAACTTTTTCAAGAAAGCTTTCCAAGGAATCTTGGTAGCGATTGGTGACCAGATATAGTCTGAGTGCTTTTCTATTCATAAATATCTCCTTTGATAGCATCTAGCCAATTTTCATCTCTTTTTAGAAGAGAGAGCTGATTGAGAGTTTGAAAGCGGAAATCTTCCAATCCCATTCCTTGAACAAGAATTCTCTCGGCAGCGATATTGAGATAAGAAACTGCTAGGCAAGAAGCTTCAAAAGCAGTCTTTCCTTGACTGAGAAAAACGGCTGTCAAGGCTCCAGCCAGATCTCCTGTCCCTGTTATCCAGTCTAATTCTGCACAGCCATTTCCCAATATTGCAACCTGATTCTCCGAAACAATGAGATCCTTGGGACCAGTGACTAAAAATGACATACCAGGATAAAGCTGACACCAGTCTTTCAAGACTTGAAGCAAATCCTCAGTTTCTTGATCTTTAGCACTGGCATCAACCCCAACTCCGTGATGTTTTAAACCAACAAGACTTCGGATTTCCGACATATTTCCTTTAAGGACCGTGGGATTGTATTCTAAAAGATCTGTGACTAGGTCCTTACGAATGGATGAAGCTGCTACGCCAACCGCATCTACTACCATTGGGAGACAAGCTTGAGCTGCATAAGTAGCTGCCATGCGGATTGCTTTCTCCTTCTCAGCTGACAAATGCCCCAAATTGATGAAGAGAGCTTGGCTTTGTTTGGTAAAATCAAGAACCTCACGGGGATCATCTGCCATGACAGGTTTAGATCCCAGAGCCAAAATGCTATTGGCCAGCATCTCACAGGAAATCTCATTGGTGATGCAGTGAATTAAGGAGCTGGAGGTTAGAGGAAAGGGATTTGTAAATTCCTGCATCAGTCTATCCTTTCTCCAAAGAAATATCCCTGCACTTTTTTAAAGAATTCCTGCTTGATTAAAAATCGAAAGGCAATAAAGGAAATCGCTGTACCAATCAAGGTTGCTCCGAAAAATCGAGGAGTATAGATAAACCAGCTGAGCTTGGCCGCAGATCCTGTAAAGAGGACCATGACAGGATAGGAAACAATGGAACCGATTATGCCCGTTCCCAAGATTTCTCCTAGGGCAGAATAGTGAAATTTCCGACCATACTTATAAAAGAGACCTGCAAGGAGGGCTCCAAAAGTAGCTCCTGTGAGGGCCAAAGGAGGAATCCCCTGAGTTGACATACGGATAAAGGCTGTGGCTGTAGCCATGACCAAGGCATAAACAGGCCCCATCAAAATTCCTGCTAGGATATTGACTACACTGGACATCGGTGCCATTCCCTCAATTCGAAAGATGGGTGTAAGAACTACGTCAAGGGCAATCATCATGGATAAAATAGTTAATTTGTGAACTTGAAGTTGGTGGTTTCTCATTTTCTATTTCTTCTCTTTTTCTAAAGACTGCAAATCACTCGTCCAGGTTTGATGTTGGTAAGCCATCTCCCAAAACTTAGCTTCCATGTGGACACTTCGATGGAAGGCCTCTAGCATTTTTTGTTTGTCCGTCTTATTGCTTTCTCGATAGAGTTGATTGACCAGCGCTTCTTCCTCTTTAATCTGCTGTTCTAACTCATCTGTGATATAGGTTTCAATCCACTGTTGATAAAGAGGATTCGGGGATGGTTTGCGATTAAGTTCCTTGCCCAAATCATGGTATAACCAAGGACATGGAAGCAAGCTCGCAAAAGCAATGCCCAAGTTTGGCTCTGCAAACTGTCGATAAATATGCGAAATGTAATGATAACAGGTGGGAGCGATTGGATGTTGCTCCATTTCCTGGTCGCTGATTCCTAATTCCTTGAAAAATTGTTGGCGGATAAACAACTCACCATCCACTAGACTCTGAGCATTTTGTTTCAAGAGTCTTTTCATCTCTTGGTTTGAAGTCTTATCAGCCAAGAGGTGATAGGCTTCTGAAAAAGACTTCAGATAGTAGGCATCCTGAATCAGGTAATAGCGAAAGATGGAAGGTTCCAACGTTCCCTCTTGTAACTGTAAAACAAAGGGATGGTTAAAGGAAGCCTGCCAAGCTTCCGTGGATAATTCCATCGCAATATCTGTAAATTCCATAATAACTCCTTTATAGAAATAGACTGGTTTGAAGCAATAAAAAGAAAAGTAGGTAAATCAATTTTGTCCTCTGAGAAATATAAAAAGTCCGATAGCGATTCTCCAAATGAACATGTTCGTCATATCCGTGAGCAGACAGAGCTCTCAGATAAAGATGGCGCCATCTAAAGACCGTCATCAGAACCTTGCTGTAAATCAAGGGAGACCAAACATGCAGTTTTTGACCACGCAATAAGCAAGCTTCCTTGAGGGACTTGATTTCCTGCTGAATGAGGGGAAAGGCATTGAATACCACAATCAAGGCATAGGCCCAAGACCGTGATAACCCCTTTTGAGCCAAGTACAATAAAAGCTCTTTTAGGGAAATACTAGAAACAAAGACAAGACCGATACAAACCGTCACAAAAGCCCTCGTTCCAAGTATCACTGCCTGCGAAGCATCCCCATGTAACTGTACTGCCCAATAGTTGGCGAAGGATGGCAAAATGGCGAGCACAATCATCCAAGCCAACATTTTAAATCGACGGTAATAGAGCATAAAGAGAATACAAAATGCTACTACCGAAAGATTCATAGCAATCGAAGGAAGGAAAGATGTTTCCAAGGATAAAATTAGAAAGAAGAGACTGAGTATCGGTGTCTGGGTTGCGACTTTGATCATACTACCTCACCTCCCCTAGAGCATTACTACTCAGAAAACTGAGAGGTTTGCTGATGATCACGCCTTGGAGATGACTGAGCCCCTCACTAGTCATCTCAATCCAATAATCGACCACAGAAATCAAGGGATCTAAACGATGGCTAATGATCAAAAAACTTCTTCCTTGATTTCTCTCCTCCAACATCCACTGACAAAAGTAGTCGCAGGCTCTATCATCCAAACCTGCAAAAGGTTCATCTAGCAAAATCACAGAAGCCTTACTAGTCAAGATGGTCAATAGCTGAAGAATCTTTTGCTGGCCACCACTTAATTGATAGGGACTCTTATCAAGAGTCTGCTCCAGATTAAAATATCGTAAAGCTTGGAGAATCCGCTGATTTCTTTCAGAGTCTGGACTATCTAATTGCAGTTCCTCTCGCAGACTGACTCGGATAAACTGTTTCTCAGCTTCCTGAACAACACCCGTCAGGTCACGATACAGACTCTTTTTCTTTTTCAGAACCCAACCCTTCCAACTAATGCACCCCTTATACTTTTGAAATTGAAGAATGGAGCGAAAGAGGGTTGATTTCCCTACACCGTTGTCACCCAGGATACAGGATATCCCTTGGTAGAATGTAAAATCAGCAATCGAAAAGAGGGGGCGATTCCCCAGCTCACAAGTCACACGGTCCATATGGAATAGTTCTGGGCTAGAGGCAACTTCCTTTGAAGCAACCTGTGTCATCTCAGAGGTTGGGATTTTATTTATTTCCCTTAGTTGCCCGTCTCTCAGCTCCACCATATGGTCAATGTAGGCTCCATAGTCTGATAAATCATGGTCGCACAGGATGACTGTCTTCCCATTAGAGGACAACTCTTTTAGAATCTCTAGGATCTCTAGCCTACTTTTTCGATCAATGGAAGCAAAGGGTTCATCCAAGAGATAGACCCTAGGGTTCATAGCAAAAAGAACAGCCAGTGCAGCTTTTTGCTTTTCCCCACCTGATAAGTGATGGATGGGACGGTTCAAGATTGCCTTGCAGCGACATTGCCGGACCACCTCAGCTATTTTAGCATCAATTTCCTGAACGGGATGCCCAATATTTTCCAAGGTAAAAATCAGCTCTTCAAACAAGTTCTCCATGGTAAATTGATGATTGGGATTTTGAAAGAGAATGCCAACCGTCTGGACACGTTCGACGATAGAAAGCTGACTGACCTGACTCCCATCTATCAGGACTTGACCACTATAGGGAAGAGAACTGACTTGAGCGATAATTTGAAAGAGACTGGATTTTCCTGAACCACTGCTCCCAACTAACAAGGTAAAAGCTTGCGCATGAAAAGTAAAATCAATCGGTTCCGAAAAGATTGGGGATTGAATCCCTCTTAATTCCAGGCCCATCTATGCCTTTCCTCCAGCTGCAAACTGATGATAGAGTTTGACAATGGCACGAACCAAAATGGTACAGAAGAAAAAGACAGAAACAAAGCGAACCACAAGCAAGGACAGGACAAAAGGAAGAGAGAAGGCATAGTAACCTAATTTAATGTATTCATAGACAAAGCTAAAAAGGGTAATCCCAATACTATTGGCAGTTAGAGAGAGCCAACTTTCATAGCGATTCTTGGTCACAAGAAAGCCAAATTCACTTCCCAAACCTTGAACCAAGCCAGACAACAGAGCACCTAGACCGAATTGGCTACCATATAGGACTTCCGCAAGCGCAGCTAGCACTTCTCCAATCGTTGCACTTCCGACTCTTGGAACAAAGATGGCCGCAATGGGCGCAGCCATACACCAGAGACCAAAGAGGATTTCATTGGCAAAAGCCTGTAAACCAAGAGGGGCCAAGATTAGGGTGAGGATATCAAATAGATAGCCTGAACCCACAAAAACGCCACCAAAAAAGATAGACAAGAAAGCAAGCAAGATAACATCTTTTAACTGCCATTTTTTCAACATAAAAAACTCCTTTTTTAAAGAAAAGTGGGGCATTCAAGAAGAGCTACCAAAAGGCTTGCGGTCAAGCCTATCCTCTTTTGATAAACAAAAAAACTCCAATTACAAACGAGAATTAGAGTTTACCTTACAAGATTAGATAGTTCTTTTCGACATACGAAAAAAACCTTTTCACATTTCCCTTCGCCAGTCTTAACTGTATCAGGTTCAATGGGTATCATCTCAGCCTAAAGCACCCCAAATGTCTTTATTATTTAATTACTGGACCAGTATAACAGAATTTGAAAGCCCTAGCAAGATATTTGACTGAAAAATATATTTATATAGTTTGTTTGTTCATTCTTTTGATCTACATAAAAGTATTGAATCTGTCCTATAATTCATAACCAATATCAAAAAAAGCTAATTCCAAAGCAACTGCTTGATTCCAGCGTTCCTGAAGTCCTGTCAAATCTTCTCGATTTTTCCCGACACGATTAAGTTCATCAACTAGAAATTGAACCCACTCTGCAAAGAAAGGACCTCTATGTAGATTAATCCATTCCGAATGAATATAGGCTTCAGGTAGTGCCAAATCTTTAGAACCCCAGTCTAAATAGAGAGCTTCTGCAATGACCAGCATGACCAAAAGATGAGCATAGTCTGATGAAGTCACAGCAGAATACATTAGCTCCTGAAACGCTTTTGTTACAGGATGCAAGGTCACTTCTAAATAGTCATTCTCTGCTACTTTTAACTCTTTGAAAGCCTTTTGGAAATAACCATCTTCATCAGCTTCAAGAAAGCCTAATTGCTTGGCAAAACGAAGTTTGGATTCAAGCTGGTCTGCGTGAGCTACACAGGCACCCAGCATGGATAAGAAGGCATCAAAGAAGTGATAATCTTGAATCAGGTAGTCTTTTAAGACCTTATTCTCAATTGTCCCCGCAAAAAGTTCCTTAACAAAACGATGATTGATTGCAGCCTGCCAATCCTTCTGACTGCTTTTTAATAATTCTCCAACGGTCAAACCCGGCTGAAATGCATAGTCTTGTGTTTCCATATTACTTTTCCTTTCTTTACTCCTTAGTAATCAATAAAATATCAAGAGATACCAAGCAAAATCGTAATTCCACTTGATACTTTTAAAGAACATCGAGGGCATTCAAGGAGAGCTACCGAAAGGCTCGTCGTCAGGCCTATCCTCTTTTGATAAACAAAAAAACTCCAATTACAAACGAGAATTAGAGTTTACCTTACAAGATTAGATAGTTCTTTTCGACATACGAAAAAAACCTTTTCACATTTCCCTTCGCCAGTCTTAACTGTATCAGGTTCAATGGGTATCATCTCAGCCTAAAGCACCCCAAATGTCTTTATTATTTAATTACTGGACCAGTATAACAGAAATTGAAAGTCCTAGCAAGATATTTGATTGGAAAATATATTTATATAGTTTCTAATAACGATTTATTCTTTCTATACACGAAGAAAAACCTCCACATAAGGTGGAGGCCGTCTTCTTTATCAATACAATTTTAAGTCACGAGGATCAACTGGGAAGGTTGGGTTGTATGGATTGTGACGGAGTTTGAAGTGTTTGACATCCTCAATAGTCTGAGTTCCAGATAACTGCATGACTGTCTTCAATTCTGCATTCAAGTGCTCAAAGACTTGACGCACACCAACACTACCACCAAGAGCCAAACCATAAATCACAGGGCGACCAATGGCTACCAAGTCTGCTCCTGAAGCCAAGGCTTTAAAGACGTGTTGACCGCGACGAACACCAGAGTCAAAGACAATTGGCACACGTTTATCAACTGCTTCAGCCACTTCTTGAAGTGAGTCAAAGGCAGCTGGTCCACCGTCGATTTGGCGGCCACCGTGGTTGGTTACCCAGATACCAGAAGCACCTGCGGCAAGAGAGCGTTCAACGTCCTCACGGCATTGTGGTCCCTTGACATACACAGGAAGTCCTGAGTATGCAGCGATAAATTCGACATCACGTGGAGACAAGCGTTGTTTGGCTGACTTGTAAACAAAGTCCATTGATTTTCCAGCACCTTCTGGCAGGTATTCCTCAACAATCGGCATGCCAACTGGGAAGACAAAACCATTGCGCTTATCAACCTCACGATTGCCCCCTACAGTTGCATCTGCCGTCAAGACAATCGCTTTGTAGCCTTCATCCTTCACACGGTCCATGATGTGGCGGTTGATCCCATCATCTTTACTAAAGTAAAATTGGAACCAGTGAGGTGTCCCTTGAAGAGCTTCCGTAATTTCTGGAAGGTCAACAGTAGAGTAGGAACTAGTTGTATAGAGAGAACCAAACTCATGCACACCACGCGCAGTAGCCACTTCACCCTGTTCATTTGCTAATTTATGAGCCGCAACAGGCGCCATAATGATGGGTGAAGACAATTTTTCACCTGCAAATTCAATCTCTGTACTTGGATTTTCAACATCGCAAAGCGTATGCGGAACGATGAGTTTGTGGTTAAAGGCACGGATGTTCTCGCGTAAAGTGAAAGTATCCTCTGCTCCACTAGCGATATAACCAAAGGCAGCTTTAGGAATAACTTGTTGCGCCATTGGCTCCAAATCATAAGTGTTAATAAAATCTACAGGTCCTTCTGCATTGCTTGTTTTATATGACATAAAGTGTCCTCCTTATTAAGTAAGCGTTTACTTTTTCTTACATAAACTATCTTACCTCTTTTTCAGAATCCTTTCAAAAATTTTGTCTGGAAATTTCAAACTACAGAGATGATAAATATTTTCTATCATTGTGATAAAAAATTCATATTATCCAAACATGCCCTTTAGTGCTACAATAGCTATATTATTCCTAGATGGGAGGTTCTATTTTGGATTGGTCCATTGTTGAACAATATTTACCACTCTATCAAAAGGCATTCTTTCTGACCTTACATATCGCAGTTTGGGGAATTCTGGGTTCTTTTCTTGTTGGTCTAATCGTTAGTGTCATTCGGTATTATCGCGTTCCTATCTTTTCACAGCTAGCAACAGCTTATATAGAATTGTCACGAAACACGCCCCTTTTGATTCAGCTCTTCTTCCTCTACTTCGGGCTTCCCCGAATAGGGATTGTTCTTTCTTCAGAAGTCTGTGCAACAGTCGGACTCATCTTTTTAGGTGGCTCCTACATGGCTGAATCTTTCAGAAGCGGACTGGAAGCAGTTAGTCAAACCCAGCACGAGATTGGTCTAGCCATTGGTCTAACGCCTATACAGGTCTTTCGCTATGTGGTTCTTCCGCAAGCGACTGCGGTAGCCCTACCGTCCTTTAGTGCCAATGTCATTTTTCTCATCAAAGAAACCTCTGTCTTCTCTGCGGTAGCCTTAGCCGATCTCATGTACGTCGCCAAGGACTTGATTGGACTCTATTATGAGACAGACATTGCACTAGCCATGTTGGTAGTTGCTTACCTGATCATGCTTCTACCCATCTCTCTAGTCTTTAGCTGGATAGAAAGGAGGCTCCGCCATGCAGGATTCGGGAATGCAAGTACTCTTTCAGGGAAATAATCTCCTGCGTATTCTACAGGGATTGGGTGTCACGATTGGAATTTCCATTCTCTCCGTCCTTCTATCAATGATTTTCGGAACAGTCATGGGAATCATCATGACCTCCCATTCTAGAGTTATTCGTTTTTTAACACGCTTTTATCTGGAATTTATCCGTATCATGCCCCAGCTGGTACTACTTTTCATCGTTTATTTCGGCTTAGCTCGAAACTTTAATATCAATATCTCAGGCGAGACTTCGGCTATTATTGTTTTTACCCTCTGGGGAACAGCTGAAATGGGGGACTTGGTACGTGGAGCCATCACTTCCCTCCCTAAACATCAGTTTGAAAGCGGACAGCCTCTGGGCTTGACCAACTTGCAGCTTTACTATCACATTATCATTCCACAGGTCTTGAGAAGATTGCTACCACAAGCCATCAACCTTGTCACTCGGATGATCAAAACGACTTCCTTGGTTGTCTTGATTGGGGTTGTTGAAGTTACCAAGGTTGGACAACAAATCATCGACAGCAATCGCTTGACCATCCCAACCGCTTCCTTTTGGATTTATGGAACCATTCTGGTCCTGTATTTCGCAGTCTGTTTTCCTATTTCCAAACTATCCACTCACTTAGAAAAACATTGGAGGAACTAAATGTCTGAAACTATTTTAGAAATCAAGGACCTAAAAAAATCCTTTGGAGACAATCCCATCCTCCAAGGTCTTTCTCTGGATATCAAAAAGGGGGAAGTCGTCGTCATTCTAGGGCCATCTGGTTGCGGAAAAAGCACTCTCCTTCGTTGCCTCAATGGCTTAGAAACCATACAAGGTGGAGATATTCTTCTGGATGGCCAGTCTATTGCTGGCAATCAGAAAAACTTTCACCTGGTTCGTCAAAAGATTGGCATGGTCTTTCAAAGTTATGAACTCTTTCCTCACCTAGATGTCCTTCAAAACCTCATATTAGGCCCTATCAAAGCTCAGGGACGAGACAAGAAAGAAGTAACGGCGGAAGCTTTGCAACTACTGGAACGTGTGGGTTTGCTTGATAAAAAAGACAGTTTTGCTCGCCAATTATCTGGTGGACAGAAACAACGAGTGGCGATTGTCCGTGCCCTTCTTATGCATCCAGAAATTATCCTCTTTGACGAAGTGACGGCTTCACTGGATCCCGAAATGGTGCGTGAAGTTCTGGAACTCATCAATGACTTGGCTCAAGAAGGGCGCACCATGATTCTGGTAACCCACGAAATGCAGTTTGCCCAAGCTATTGCAGATCGTATTATCTTCCTCGACCAAGGGAAAATCGCTGAAGAAGGAACGGCTCAAGACTTCTTTACCAATCCACAAACCAAACGAGCACAGGAATTTTTAAACGTCTTTGACTTTAGCCAGTTCGGCTCATATCTATAAAGGAGATTTTTATGAAACTACTCAAACCAATTCTAACTGTTTTTGCCCTAGCCTTTGCGCTTATCTTTGTCACAGCTTGTAGCTCAGGTGGAAGTTCTGATGCTTCATCAGGAAAAACAACCGCCAAGGCCCGCACTATCGACGAAATCAAAAAAAGCGGTGAGCTTCGAATCGCGGTATTTGGAGACAAAAAACCATTTGGCTATGTTGACAACGACGGTTCTTACCAAGGCTACGATATTGAACTCGGGAACCAACTGGCACAAGACCTTAGTGTAAAGGTTAAATACGTCTCTGTTGATGCTGCCAACCGTGCGGAATACTTGATTTCAAACAAGGTGGATATCACACTTGCCAACTTCACAGTTACTGACGAAAGAAAGAAACAAGTTGACTTTGCCCTTCCTTACATGAAAGTTTCTCTCGGTGTCGTGTCTCCAAAAGATAAAGTCATCAAAGACGTTAAAGAATTAGAAGGCAAAACCTTGATTGTCACAAAAGGAACGACTGCTGAAACTTACTTTGAAAAAAATCACCCAGAAGTAAAACTCCAAAAATACGACCAATATAGCGATGCCTACCAAGCCCTTCTTGACGGACGTGGAGATGCCTTCTCTACTGACAATACGGAAGTCCTAGCTTGGGCTCTCGAAAATAAAGGATTTGAAGTAGGAATTTCTTCCCTCGGTGACCCAGATACTATTGCGCCAGCAGTTCAAAAGGGTAATCAAGAACTTCTTGACTACATCAACCAAGAAATTGAAAAATTAGGTAAAGAAAACTTCTTCCACAAAGCTTATGAAAAAACACTTCACCCAACCTACGGTGACGCTGCTAAAGCAGATGATCTAGTTGTTGAAGGTGGAAAAGTCGACTAATACTTTCCAAAAATAAAAAATCAGGTAATCCTTGTGACTACCTGATTTTCTATGTTTTAGGAATTTTGCCAATTTTCTTGGTCTTCTTTAAAGCGTTTTAGGAGAGCAAGTCCTTCTGGTGTGATGTAACCTTCTTCTTGGGCTAGGTGGATGAGTTCACTGTAGTTAGAAAGCGTCACCAATTTTACACCAGCATCCGCAAAATTCTTATCAGCTTTTGGCAATTGGTAGCTGAAAATCGCTACGACACCAAGAACATCGGCTCCTTCGCGTTTAGCAGCTGCTACGGCTTCAAGAACAGACCCACCCGTTGAAATGAGGTCTTCAACCACTACCATCTTTTGCCCCTTAGCTACACGACCTTCGATTTGGTTACCAGCTCCGTGGTCTTTTGGTTTGCTGCGGATATAGGCAAAAGGCAAGTTCATCTTGTCAGCAATGATAGCTCCGTGTGGAATTCCTGCTGTCGCAGTTCCTGCAATCACTTCTACTTCTGGAAATTCTGCTTTAATAGCTTCCACAAAACCATTTTCAATCAAGGTACGAGTTTCTGGATAGGCAAGCGTCACACGGTTGTCAGTATAAATCGGCGATTTGATACCTGATGCCCAAGTGAAAGGTTCTTCTGGTTTGAGGTAAACGGCTTGGATTTTCAAGAGGTGGCTAGCGATATCTTTAGCAAGTGTCATAGTATTCTCCTTTTGTTTTTATAATCTATTTCTTTAATTTCTGTCTTGGTTCCATTCATCCTTGATAGCATGATAAGCTGCAACAGGATCCTCAGCTTGGGTAATGGGACGTCCTACTACGATATAGTCACTACCGATTTGATAAGCGTCCGCTGGCGTCATGACGCGTTTTTGGTCCCCAACCGCAGCTCCCGCTGGACGGATTCCCGGTGTCAAACAGATAAAATCTGAATTGGTAGCCTGCTTGATGAGTTGCACTTCCTGAGCCGAGCAAACGACACCATCCAAGCCCGCTTCAGCTGTCTTCTTGGCATAGTGAATCACAGACTCTTGCAGGCTGGTTTGGATATTTTGAAAATCCTGCATCTGGCTTTCCGACGTTGATGTCAGCTGGGTCACAGCGATCAATTTGGCTTGTGTCCCCAGACCTTCACGCGCAGCTTTCATCATCTCCACACCACCTGCAGCATGAACATTGGTCATGTCCACACCAAGCTGAGACAAGACCTTCATGGCAGATTTGACTGTATTGGGAATGTCATGTAGCTTGAGGTCCAAAAAGACACTATGCCCCAGTGACTTCAAATAACGGACAACTTCTGGACCTTCCGCATAATAAAGCTCCATCCCTACTTTTAGATAAAGACTTTCTTCTGCTGGGAAAAGAGATAAAAATTCCTTGACTGCCTCAAAACTAGGAAAATCAAGAGCAATAACTGGACGATGTTCACGCATACCTTTCTCCTTTTACCTTTACGAGCAAGAGAGTATGGTCAAAAATAAACCACGAAAAAAGGAACCTGCCAACAGCAAGGTTCCACGAAAAATGGGTAGTCTCCACCCTTTCACCGTCTAACCTTAGCTGCCTCTCTGGACTGCTTTAAAGGTTTTTTTCTATTCTATTATTTATAGTAGGACTTGTCAAGCAAAAACTCGAAACTAGACTTCTATACCATTCAAAATTAAGAGGAAAAGTTAGTCTAACGACTCTGTGATTGCTGGCTCGTTTGGCTTTGATTTCCTTGTTCTTCTTGTTTTTTCTTTTCTTCTTCCTGTTTTTTCTTCTCAGCTTCCTTGGCCTCTTGTTTGGCTTTTTCCTCAGCTTCTTCTATCAGTTTATCTGCTATAGTATAGCTGTATACTCCAGCTTCCATATCGACTACACTCGGTTCTGACAATTGTGGCTTGATTTTGCTGTAATAAGGTAATTTTTTGCTCAATTCTGATAGGGGAACCAAAACCTCATCTGTATCCAGCATGGTAATTTTTAAAAGATCTGCTGTTGCCTTGCTCGGCGCTAATTCGATTTTCTGGATTTGACTCTTGATATCCTCACTGATAGTAGACAATCCCGTTATCAGCTCTTTCACCTGCTGCTCATCGTTAAAGGTAACTGTCAGATAAGTCTCAGGCAAGTTTAAGCGATCAACAGGAGTTGACTCTACTGTACCACTAGAAAGAATAGGATAATGTTCTTCACCAGACACATAATAACCAACAATATCAAATTCCTTAACCTCAATCGTAAAGTTAGTCGGAAATTGATAGTTAATCTTCGCTGATTCTATCCAATGATTGGACTTGATTCGCTCAGCGTATTTTTCCTTATCCAACAATAGGGCTAAAGTATAGTCGCTATCTTGAATTCCAGAAGCCTGTTTGATATCATCCGCCTGCGTGTTACTATTTCCCTTAACCTCGATATTTTTGATGGTCGAAAGTGGAGTCAATAGATAGACTGAAAGAAGGAGGACCAGGACACTGGGTACCAAGATACTCACAGCTCGCCAAATATGAACAGGCGCAATTTTAGGCTTGGCAGGTTTTTCTGGTTTCTCTGGTTTCTTCTTCTCTTTTTCCTCTTTGACTTTCCGGTCATCCTTTTGAGATTTTTCTTCTTTTTCGGATGGTTCCTTGCTTGGACTTGAGGCTTCCTCAACTGACTCACTCGATGATTTCTTGGATTCCTCCAGTAGTTTCGAGTTGGCTTCCTTACGAGCTTGTTTTTCCTTTTCCTTCTCTTCAGCTAGGGCAGCTTCTTCCTCAGCCTTCTTCTTCAGGTATTCCTGGTTTCGTTTCTGCCATTCAGACAATTCTTGCTTGGGGTTTGATTCTTTTTTCTTATCCTTTGACATTGATATTCCTTATGCTAGGTCTTTTCTTAATAGATCGTAAAAATCTGCAAGAGATTTCAATTCAGTCGAAGCTTTCATGCTAGCTTGGTACTGATCCTTGTGACTAAGCAAGTGACTCAGTTTCTCCTCCAAGCTTTCCAAGGTCAAGTCACTTTCTTGAAGTTCTTCTGCGTAGCCTTTCTTAACAAAATAAGCTGCATTTTCAATCTGGTCTCCTCGACTTGCTTCACGACCCAATGGTACGATGAGATGGAGTTTCGCCATGGCCAAGAGTTCAAAAATCGTATTAGCACCGCCACGCGTTACCACCACATCTGCCATCTCCATCAAGGGTTGATAGAGATCCGTCACATAATCAACACGAAAGAGATTTTGACTCAACTCATTGAGGCTAGAATCTCCAGTGAGATTGATAATATTGTAGCGTTCGGTCAGTTCTTGCTTATGATCTGTCACCAATTGGTTAAATACACGAGCTCCTGCAGAACCTCCGACAAATAATATGGTTGGCAATTTAGGATTAAAGTGGGTTTGGATATCCACCAATTCATCTGGTTCAGGAGTTTTTTGGTCTGAAACCTTGGTCACCGCCCCCACATGCTCAACCTTAGACAAACTTGAAGCCTGCTCAAAGGTTGAATACATCTTCGTCGCAAATTTATAGGCGATTTTATTGGCCAATCCCATAGAAAGGTCCGATTCGTGAATAAAGACAGGCACTCCTGACACTCGCGCTGCGATAACCGGCGGTACAGAGACAAATCCCCCCTTTGAAAAAAGAGCCTGTGGACGCAGTCGTAACATGATAAAGAGGGATTGGACAATTCCCCAGCCAACTTTGAAGACGTCCAGCATATTTTGCCAAGAGAAATAGCGACGCAACTTCCCAGTCGCAATGGAGTGGAAGGTCACATTCAAGCCTGACTTGAGGATTTCTTGGTGTTCGATCCCGTGTTTATCACCAATATAGTGAACTTCCCAACCGTCTTCGATGAACTTAGGCATTAACAAAAGGTTGAGGGTGACATGTCCAACCGTCCCCCCACCTGTAAAGACAATTTTTTTCATATTATTCCTTTAACTCCGCTACTGTGTCGATAAAGAGGTCGCCACGTACTTCAAAGTTAGCATACATATCCCAGCTAGCATTGGCAGGACTGAGGAGAACCACATCTCCTTGAGTCGCGAGCTCATAAGCCTTGTGGGTCGCATCAGCAATATCTGTCGCATCTACATAAGCCACACCAGCCTTATCCGCTGCCCGTTTGACACGTTCTGCAGACTGACCGAGGATAACCATCTTCTTGAGCCCAGTAATATCTGGCACCAATTCGTCAAACTCATTGCCACGGTCCAAACCACCTGCAATTAAGATAACCTTACTATTGTCAAATCCTGACAAGGCTTTTTGAGTAGCCAAGATATTGGTTGACTTGCTATCGTTATAGAATTTGACACCCTGAATTTCATCCACAAATTGGAGACGGTGTTTGACACCACCAAAGGCTGAAAGAGTTTCCTTGATGGTTTGGTTGTCTACACCACGAAGCTTGGCTACAGCAATGGTCGCAAGGGCATTTTCTACATTGTGGCTACCTGGAACACCGATTTCACTAGCTGCCATAACCACTTCTCCACGGAAGTAGAGTTGACCATCTTCCAGATAAGCTCCATCAACCTTTTCCTGTGTTGAAAATGGTACAACAGTGGCTTGTGTTTTGCTAGCCAATTCTTTTGCCAAGTCTTGGTTAAAGTTCAATACAAGGAAATCATCCGCTGTCATCCTGTTCTGGATATTCCACTTAGCTGCCACATACTCCTCAAAAGAACCATGGTAGTCAATATGAGTGGGCATGAGGTTGGTAATAACCGCAATCTCAGGATGGAATTCTTGAACACCCATCAGTTGGAAAGAAGAAAGTTCCATGACGAGCGTGTCCTTGGCTGTCGCAGTTTGAGCCACTTGACTAGCAGGATAGCCGATATTCCCTGATAAGAGACCATGTTGACCAGCAGCAGTTAAAACTTCCCCAATCATCGTCGTTGTGGTTGTTTTCCCATTTGAACCAGTAATACCGATAATTGGCGCATCTGAAATCAAATAAGCCAATTCCACCTCAGTCAAGACTGGAATCCCCTTTGCCAGAGCCTTCTCAATCATGGGATTGCTATACGGGATACCTGGATTTTTCACCATCAGAGCGAAATCTTCATCCAAGAGCTCCAAAGGATGCCCACCAGTGACAACCTTGATCCCATCTTCCAGCAAGCTTTGAGCAGCAGGATTTTCCTCAAAAGGCTTGCCATCATTTACTGTCACAATAGCACCCAGCTTGTCTAGCAAACGGGCCGCAGACTCACCAGACTTAGCCAAACCTAAAACAAGGACTTTCTTATTTTTAAATTGATCGATTACTTTCATGTCTCAAACTCCATTTCTACTCCTACTATTTTACCATTTTTATGGAAATAATACTAAACGAAAATGCTCTAATCCTCATTCTGACATCGAAAAAGAGAGCCATAGCTCTCTTTCTATTTATCTTCTTTTGCTCTTTTTTACAGGCATAAGCGTAATGTCTCTCAAGCTAAAGTAGGCTAGAGCCAGCATGGCGATTGTGACAAAGAATTCTGTCGGTAATTGGAAGATTTGCAAGATGGACAACATCAGCAAAATCAAGAGAGCAACAACTACAAAGACCAAGATAACGATGTTGACTGTTCCTTTGATACTTTGGGGTGTCGCAAATACATAGAGTAGTAATAAGAGTATCCCTATGATTAAATAGACCATCTTTATCTCTTTCTAGCTCTTATTCAGCTGATTTTTTCTTTTTGTTAGCTTTCTCACGCTCTGCCTTGTTAAGGATTTGCTTACGCAAACGGATAGACTCAGGCGTTACTTCCATGTACTCATCGTCATTCAAGAACTCAAGAGACTCTTCAAGGGTCAAGATACGAGGTGTCTTGATAACCGCTGTTTGGTCCTTAGTAGCTGAACGAACGTTTGTCATTTGTTTGGCCTTAGTGATGTTAACTGTCAAGTCGTTTTCACGAGAGTTTTCACCGATGATCATTCCTTCGTAAACCTCAGTACCTGGGTTGACAAAGATTGTACCACGTTCTTCGATAGACATGATTGAGTATGTTGTAGCCTTACCAGCATCAATAGAAACAAGAGCACCACGGTGACGTCCACCAATTTCTCCTGGAATCAATGGCAAGTATTGGTCAAAGGTATGGTTCATGATACCGTAACCACGAGTCATTGACAAGAACTCAGTTGAGTATCCAATCAAACCACGCGCTGGAACAAGGAAGACCAAACGAGTTTGACCATTACCAGTTGAAATCATATCCAACATTTCACCCTTACGTTCAGAAAGGCTTTGGATAACAGAACCTTGGTATTCTTCTGGAGTATCGATTTGCACACGTTCAAATGGCTCACATTTAACACCGTCGATTTCTTTTACGATAACTTCTGGACGAGATACTTGAAGTTCATAACCCTCACGACGCATGGTTTCGATCAGGATTGACAAGTGCAATTCTCCACGTCCTGAGACAGTCCATTTATCTGGTGAGTCCGTTGGGTCAACACGAAGGGAAACGTCTGTTTGTAATTCTGCTTGCAAGCGTTCTTCTACCTTACGAGAAGTCACCCATTTACCTTCTTTACCAGCAAATGGTGAGTTGTTTACCAAGAAGGTCATTTGAAGCGTTGGCTCATCGATGTGAAGGATTGGAAGAGGCTCAACTGCATCTGTCGGTGTAATCGTCTCACCAACAAAGATATCTTCCATACCTGATACGGCAATCAAGTCACCTGCTTTAGCTTCTTGGATTTCACGACGTTCCAAGCCAAAGAAACCGAAGAGTTTTGTAACACGGAAGTTCTTCGTTGTACCATCTAGTTTAGAAAGGGTAACTTGGTCCCCAACTTTCACACTACCACGGAAGACACGACCGATACCGATACGACCTACGAAGTCATTGTAGTCCAAAAGTGAGACTTGGAACTGCAAAGGTTCATCTGAGTTGTCCACTGGAGCAGGGATATGGTCGATAATGGTATCAAAGATTGGCGCCATTGTTTTTTCTTGATCAGCTGGATCATCTGACAATGAAGAAGTCCCGTTGATAGCTGAAGCATACACCACTGGGAAATCAAGCTGGTCATCGTCTGCACCAAGCTCAATGAAGAGCTCCAATACTTCGTCTACTACTTCTGCTGGACGAGCTGATGGTTTGTCGATTTTGTTAACAACCACGATTGGGACAAGGTCTTGTTCCAAGGCTTTTTTCAATACGAAACGAGTCTGTGGCATTGTTCCTTCGTAGGCATCTACGACCAAGACAACACCATCAACCATTTTCATGATACGCTCCACTTCTCCACCAAAGTCCGCGTGTCCTGGTGTGTCCATGATGTTGATGCGTGTGCCATTGTATGCTACAGCAGTATTTTTGGCAAGAATTGTAATTCCACGCTCTTTTTCGATATCGTTTGAGTCCATAGCGCGCTCTGCCAATTCAGTACGTGCATCAAGCGTTTCTGATTGTTTCAACAATTCGTCAACGAGGGTTGTTTTCCCGTGGTCAACGTGGGCGATAATCGCAATGTTACGGATATCTTCTCTTAATTTTGTCATGATTTCCTCTAATATTTAAATTTTTATTTCTAACTGAACAATTATACCACAGTCTCATTCAAAAATCACAGTTCAGCTAAGTGTAAATGTTTTCACTCTGCTTTTCTAGTCAAGGCAACTCTTTTCAAAGTCAGAGACTTATGATATGATAAGCTGGTATGCGTTTAGATAGATTATTAGCCCAAGAAATGGTCAGTCGCAAGGCTATGAAACAGGCTCTGTTAAAAAAAGAAATCCTAGTGGATGATTATCCAGCTCGCTCCCTCGCCCAAAATGTTGATACAGGATTGCAAAAACTAGTCTTTCAAGGACGGCAAATCCAAGGCTACGAGCACACCTACCTCATGCTTCATAAGCCAAATGGAGTCGTTACAGCCAGCAAGGATAAGAAACTCCCAACCGTCATGGATCTCCTCCCACCTGACGGCCAGTCTGACCAGCTCTATGCCGTTGGCAGATTAGACCGCGATACGACGGGACTCCTCCTTTTGACAGACAATGGACCTTTAGGATTCCAACTCCTTCATCCCCAGTACCATGTCGATAAATTCTATCAAGTGGTAGTAAACGGACCGCTCACGTCAGACCATATCCAAAAATTCAAAGATGGGATTGTCTTTTTAGATGGGACCACTTGTAAACCAGCTCAGCTTGAAATTCTGTCCTCAAGCCCATCAGAGAGCCATGCCTCCATCACCATCTCAGAAGGGAAGTTTCATCAGATCAAAAAAATGTTCCTCTCAGTCGGTGTCAAGGTGACTGCCCTAAAACGAGTCCATTTCGGTGACTTTACATTAGACCCAGAACTAGCAGAAGGGCAATTCCGCCCCTTGAATCCAGAGGAATCGGAAATCATTAAAAACTACTTAGAGAAAAGTGGATAAAAGAAAAAAGCTTTATGTTTAAAGCTTTTTTTGTTTTTACTTATCTAAAAACTAATGCGATGGCTGCAATCCAGTTAAGTACAGAAATTACAAGTCCTACGATATTGAGAATTTTTTCTGTTTTATAGTCTAGTCCAGATTCTTTTTGGTATGAAAAAGCCAAGACCAATCCTATGATCCCCAAAATCAGACCCACTATTGGCGATAGCAAACCAAGGACGATAGATAAGATACCTAAAATAAGTGAAGGTTTTTTCTTTTGTTGTGAATTCATATTACAAAATCTCCTTAAATTTAATATAAATGATGATACCATAAAATGCTAGCTTTATCTATCATTCGACAGTTTTTTACAGAATCTTAGCTAGTCTTGACCTTCCCAATCCAAGAATCCAATCCATAAGAAAGGATATAAATCTCAGAGAAACCTTGTTTCTTCAAATAAAGTGCTGCATTGGTCACTCGTTGTCCGCGTTGGTTTTCGTAGAGAAGGACAGGTTTATCCTTACGAAGGGCTGCAAGGCTTGACTTCAACTGATTTGAAGGAATATTGCGAGCTCCGAGGATATGTTTTCTGTGAAATTCTGCTGGTTCACGGACATCAATCAATTGCCCTTTTCGAATCAAGGCTTCAAATTCTGCATTATCCACAATCTTAGCCGCACGACGAATACGAAGGTAGTTATAACCCATCCATGCCGCCATCGCTAGTACGATTCCCCACAAAACCCAAATTGTCATAAGTTCTTATCTCCATTTTTCTCTATGTAGTCTAATTCTATCTTGTGCTCTCTACGAAGAACAGCTTCCGCCTCTAGATAGTCTAGCTTGTCCATCAGACCTGCATCATAGATCCGAGAGAGTTCGAGCTTCATCAGTTCAATATCATACAAGCGCTTCCCCATGTATACAATAATGCCAAACTGTTTGAGAAATTGCTGCACATCATAGAATGTTTTCATAGCTTCCATTTTAGCAGATTCTAGACTTTTTTTCAATACTGGACAGGCTCTTTCCCCCTATTTTCTTCGTCTTCATTGCCCATTCTTCCGCAAGTATGGTACAATAAAAACATGAGAATTCAACAACTACACTATATTATCAAAATCGTCGAAACTGGCTCTATGAATGAGGCGGCCAAGCAGCTCTTTATCACCCAACCCAGTCTCTCTAATGCTGTTAGAGACTTGGAAAATGAAATGGGTATTGAAATCTTTATCCGCAATCCCAAGGGCATTACCTTGACCCGTGATGGGATGGAGTTTCTCTCCTATGCCCGTCAAGTTGTCGAGCAAACCCAGCTTCTGGAGGAACGCTATAAAAATCCTGTCGCCCACCGCGAACTTTTCAGCGTTTCCTCTCAGCACTATGCTTTTGTAGTTAATGCCTTTGTCTCTCTGCTCAAGAAAAGTGATATGGAAAAATACGAGCTCTTCCTTCGTGAAACTCGGACTTGGGAGATTATCGACGATGTCAAGAATTTCCGTAGCGAGGTCGGTGTCCTCTTTTTAAACAGCTACAACCGCGATGTTTTAACGAAAATGCTAGATGACAATCACCTGCTAGCGCACCACCTCTTTACCGCTCAACCCCATATCTTTGTCAGCAAGACCAACCCTCTAGCTAAAAAAGACAAGGTCAAACTGGCTGATTTGGAAGACTTTCCTTATCTGAGTTACGACCAGGGGACGCACAACTCCTTCTACTTTTCAGAGGAGATTCTTTCACAAGAGCACCACAAGAAATCCATTGTTGTCAGTGACCGTGCCACCCTCTTTAACCTTTTGATTGGTTTGGATGGTTACACCATTGCAACAGGAATTTTGAACAGTAACCTCAACGGGGACAATATCGTTTCCATTCCGTTGGACATCGACGACCCGATTGAACTAGTCTATATCCAGCATGAAAAAACCAGCCTGTCTAAGATGGGCGAACGCTTTATCGAATACTTACTAGAAGAAGTTCAATTCGATAATTAATAGGAAAAATGAAAAAGAGAAAAAGAAAAAGTTAGGAAATAGAAAGTGAAAAAGATACTACTGACCAGTGCTTTAATCCTTTCAATCGCAGGATTAGCACCCGCATCCGTCTTAGGAGAAGAAAACACAACTCAATCCACATCTGCTGTCAAGGAAGCAATTGCCAAAGAAGAAAAGAAAGAATCGAGTGTTGAGGAAAACTCTAAATCAGAAGTTCTTCCGAAAGTAAATGTGCAAGAAGACAAGCCCAAAAAAGAAGGATGGTACCAAGAAAATCACCACTGGCGTTTTTACCAAGATGATAAACCTGCTTTGAACTGGAAACAAATCCAAGGCAAATGGTACTACTTCGATCAAGATGGTAATCGTCTTCATTCTACTATCTACAAAGGCTATGCCTTTGACCAAGATGGGGCTATGGTAGAAAATAGCTGGACCAAACTGGACAATCAATGGTATTATGCTGATTCCTCTGGACGACTAGCTCAGAACACCTGGAAAAAAATTAACGGCTCCTGGTACTATTTTGACCAAACTGGAAGCATGCTCAGCAACACCGCCGTTGACGGCTATCTTCTCACAAAAAGCGGAGCTATGGCAGAAAAGGGCTGGACTAAATTAGACCAAATTTGGTATTATGTCGCTCCTTCTGGAAAAATCTCACAGGATAAATGGGAGAAAATCAACGGTTCTTGGTATTACTTTGACAAAGACGGTGGAATGCTGAGTGCGACAACCTTCAAGGGCTACCTCTTCAACCAGAGTGGAGCTATGGCAGAAAACAACTGGGTCAAAATCAAGGATACTTGGTTCTATGCAAACGGGTCAGGGAGATATGTCCAAGAAAACTGGCAAAAGATTCACGGTTCCTGGTACTCATTTGACCAGAATGGTGGGATGCTAGCAGACAAATGGAAAGAAAGCTACTACCTCAAAACCAGTGGAGCCATGGCGGAGAATGAGTGGATCTTCGATAAAGCCTACAAGAGCTGGTTCTATCTAAAAGCGGATGGCCGTTATGCAAATCAGGAGTGGATTGGAGCATACTACCTCAAGTCAGGTGGTTACATGGCAAAGAGCGAATGGATTTACGATAACTCTGACAAAGCACGCTACTACCTAGATGATAATGGACATTATGTTTCAGGAACTTACAAGATAGACGGTAAGGAACACCTGTTCCAAAAATACGGCCAATGGATTTCTGAAGTTTCAACTGAAGGCGGATTTACAAAAGGCCTATACAGCAATACCATTTTCCTAGATCCTGGGCATGGTGGTCGAGATTCAGGTGCCTTTTACTACAATGTAGCTGAAAAAGATCTCAACATGCAGATTTACCGTAAGCTTCGTACTAAGTTAGAAGAACTAGGCTACAAGGTCCTCACTTCTCGTGATAGTGATATTGACGTTGATTTTGTTACCGAACGTTCTCGTATGGTTAATAAGACCAACTCTGATATTTTTATCAGTATTCACTTCAACGCTACTGGTAATACCTACTCAAAAGCGAGCGGTATTCAAACCTACTCCTATAGCGATGAACCTGATTATCCAAGTAAGATTAATAAATACTGGCACAATCACCCAGATCGTATGAGTGAAAGCAAACGCCTCGCCGCTGCCATCCACTCCTCTCTTCTAGCAGAAACAGGGGCCAAGGATGCTGGCCTGTTGGAGAGTAGCTATGCCGTCCTACGCGAAACAGCCAAACCAGCTGTCCTCCTAGAGCTTGGATATATGGATAATTTCTCCGAAAACCAACAAATCAGAGATAGCCGCTACCAAGATAAACTGGTCGCAGGTATTGTGAAAGGGATCCAAAAATATTACGCTGGTCAGTAAAAAAAGTCTCGAGAAATCTCGAGACTTTTTATTTATCTTCTTTTTTATCCTTATCAGGAAAGAGGTAGCCAAGTCCTACACAAGCTAGCACACCGGCACCAATCACCAAACCACTTGAAATTGGCAAGAGATCAAAAATAGCATTTGCAATGATAAAGGCAATGATCAAGCACATCAAGCTAGTCTTGTAGTCTTTTTTCAAAAAGTTTTCTAGCATGAAATAGAGGAACAATCCTACCGGAATGAGTGACCAGAGGTTGACATCCAAACTTGGCCATCCAACAGATCCGAAATACAATACTAGCGCTGCTGCTACTAAAAATACAAGTCCCAATAATTTTTTCATTTTTTTGTCTCCATTTTCTTTTTTATTGACTTGAGTTGTCTGATACTGACCCCTCACGTCCCTTACATGAACCATTATAGCAGAGGATTTTTTCAAGAACAAGCCCTTTTGCCTATCTGGTCAATATCTCTGTCTAAGTGGTTGAGTATTTGTAACAAAAGAAAAAGAAGCCCATTAGAGCTTCTTGATTTTGCCGATTGTAACAGTATTTTTGAACGAATACCATCTAGTTTTTCTTTTCCTTTGACTCTAGAGAAGATTTGATTGATTCACGATCTGCTTGCAATTGAGCTAAGTTCTTTTCTGCTTCCTCAAGTTTACTGGTATCTGGTTTCACACGATAATAAACATTTTCTGGTTTCATTAACATCGCTCCATACTCTTGCCCAGAAAGTAGTCTTTCCTCAGCATGGTTGCTTTTATCCGTAATCTTTCCGTCATCAGCAGGTTGCATAACAACTCCACTTGGCACAGCTACTACTACAAATCCTCCAGCAACAGAATCTTTTACCCATGCACTGATAGACGCTGTCTCAGGGTTACGACTATCTTGTCCTTTTGATACCTTTAATCCAACTAGAGATTCGTACTTTTGATCATTTGTAAACCAAGTCGCACGTACTTCTCCAGAATCATTAATAATGTATTCATTACCAGATTGACTACGCCAAGTACCTTCTAAACTAGACAAGTCATTGTTCTTGATTGCTTCAATATCTAATTTTGGAACAGCAGTTTCTTTCTTGAACTTGCTAACAAGTGCTTCTGCTTCCGTAATTTTGGTATCTAAAGCAGTCAGTTGATCCTTGAGTTTCTGAATTTCCTCTTGTTTATCCTTATCAGTCTCATCTGTTTTTCCTTGGCTTGTAGACGCTTGACTTGTTGACTCTGTAGTTGAAACAGCAGACGTTGCTTGATTTGACTCTTTCTTTACAATCAGAAAATATGAGAAAATACTTACCAAGATAAGAGTGACTAAAACAGCGAGTGCTATGCCAATATAGATTTTTATTTTTTTATTTGGAGTCAACTTTGATTCTGACCGCTTACGTCCGTTAATCTCTTCAAATTGTCTTTCCCGTTCTTTCTTATTCATAATTTTCTCCTTTTTGATTTATATTCAGCCAAGTTTGCGAGACTTCATTCGTTACTATCCATGAACTTTTATGACTTTTTAAAAAAATCAAAGCAAAAATTTCTAGAATAATTAACAGCCTATAGTCCTCTAAAACGGAACGAAAACAAGTGCTTATTAAAATATATTATACCACAAAATATAAATTTTAGTTTTAATTTATAAGTAGGAGTTTCTGACGTTAAATAGAACCTATCTCAAACGTTCCACCTTTCCTATATTTACAAAAAAAGAAGCCCGTTTGGACTTCTTGATTCTGCCGATTGCAGGGCTTGAACCTGTGACCTACGCGTTACGAGTGCGTTGCTCTACCAACTGAGCTAAATCGGCGATTACCCTTTTAGTATAGCACTCTGAGAATAGATGTCAAGAAATTTTTATCTCCATTAGAAAAAGCCTGTCCTGAGACAAGGCTTTTACATATATCTCTATTAAATCTCCCATTTTCATAGAAATCTAAATAATATATTTATAAATCAATACTTTCACAAAACTATGTCATCACCTCACTATCTAATCTCAGTACATAAACCATTTTTTCTATAGCTTTTGTCTTAATCTTTATTTTTTCTCTTCAATCCAAGAAAAGCTCCTACTATAAACATGATTCCGGCAGCTAATAGTGTCTGGGCTCCGCTTGCTGTTCCGGTTTTTGGCAACTCATTAGGATTGTTACTAGTTGATTTACTATTGATGTTGGTATTTTTATTAGTTAAGTTTCCTTGTTCATTTAGATAAATGTTCTTGTTAATTTCAAAGTTTTTATCATTTTCATCAGAAACAATACTGTTGACATCATTAGTTGAATTAGATTGTGTTTTTTCTTTCTTTTTCGATACATCAAAAGTAGGTTTATTTTCCTCCTCCTTTTTCTCCTCTATTTTCTTGAATACAGGTTTTATAAAGGTATCTTTTGATAGATTAAGAACATAGCCAGCGTCTTTTTTCCCTTCGAAACCAGAAATTTCCCAACCATCAAATTGGTATCCTTTTTCTAATTCACCCATATAGACAGGTAACATAAAATCTTCTTCCGACACTATCGTTGAACTCATTTCTTTTCCATTTTGAATTGTCACAGTCACCGTATGAGGTTTTAATTCGCTTACCTCTCCCGTATCTTTGTTTAAAATGAATTCTTTTACGGTTGTATTTCTTGCGAAATCTTTTACAACAATCTTAATGTTTAGTGTCTTATCTGTTAGTTGTTTAATATCATCAAATGATTTGTATTCTTTTCCATTAACATAAATATGTTGTTCTTGAATCTCACCATCGAATCCATTATTTCTTTTATCATTGATGTTAAAGACTACAGATTTTCCATTAGCATATTCGATACTAGTATTTCCTTTTGGATCAATCTTTACTTCTGGTTTGACATTATCATATAAAAATTGATAATGTACTCCAACCGCTTTCGCATTCAAATCGCTATAGCCAGTTTGAAGATAAACATTTCCATCCATATCTGTTACCTTATCTGGGAATCCGTTTGCTTTATAGTCTTTCATCCCCCAGTCCATGATGTCACCGTCTTTAACATTAAGCTTAATGTTAAAATCTCTAGTGTTATCAATGTGTAAATCTCCGTAGATTAAATAATTATCTACAACCGATTCATTAACTCTCAACTCCCAGTTAAAACCACCCTTATCAGAAATCTTACCTCTTAAATAAAATTCTGGATTTCGTACATAAATTTTATTAGTTTTAGATGGATTAAAGTAGTTCTTGTCCATTGAAAGATTTACTGGTTTTGCATCAATAAATAACGTAGAGCCATCTTCTTTTATAGCTTCTACATTGGACTTATCCTCTCCTGTGTACTCTTTACCATCCTTACCAAATAATACAAGTTTAGAAGGATCTGTCACAAGATTTCCATCGTTATCGATTGCCTCCCCTTTATCATTCATTTTAAATGTAAACACTTGATACCTTACAATGTTAAAGCCGTCCAAAGCCGACATTAATACTGATTGAGTACTTCTTCCATCTTCAACATTTCTACTATCAGCATAAATTGTTGTTTCTGATAAAACTCTTAGATTAGGATTGGCCTTTTGGATTTTTGCTATATCTTCCTTGTTATAGACTCCATTCCCTTCTAACATATCCGTTTTTCCAGGATTATAGGTAGTCACTTTTAGTGCATAGCCTTTTCTCAGAATGATGTTATCCTTTAATAGATATTGTTGTTTTTCTGAATCAGAATAGATTTTACCAGATTCCATGTCCGTTAAATTATTTGGTTTATTTTTTGAAAGATCTCCTTCTCCTAATTCTATTACATTCCCATAACTTGATGCATACGGATATTCTGCTTTAGTTTCCTTATTTTTTTCAGGCATTCTAATTTTAGTTTCAGCTTTTATCTGACCATCATCTTTGACAAAAAACCTCATATCTCCTGCAAAAGCTAATCCATCCACAATATCATTAATATTAGCGTATAAATCAAATGTCATCGTTTTTGAATGGGAATCATACTTGGTCGTTTTGATTTCTATCGATTTATAGTTATTTCCATAGTATACCTTGGCATTTTTAGAAACATTACTGATCTTTCCAAGAATTTCAAAGTGTCCATCTTTAGATGGGTTTAGAATGCCATAAATTTTTGATTTGATTTCATCAAGTTTTTCAGTTTCATATTCTAAGGCACTACCATCGTCATAAGCAATGATATTTCCCTTATCATCGTATTTATAATCGTATTCCTCTATTCTCTTACCAGTTTCACTTGTAAAGTCATCAACTTCTCTAAATTTCTTTTTAATGAGTTTCTTTAAATCTTTGCTTTCAAAGTCTCTAATTGTTGAAATTGTTTTATGAATAGTCAAGCTAGATTTTTCTTCGGTAGCCTCTTCATTTTCTTGATGATGTTCTACTTCAGTTGTATCTTTTTTAAGACTATCCTCTTTTCTATTTTCTAAATTTTTAAATTTAGATTCGGAAATCTCGCCAAGCTTTTGGTATTTAGATGAATCTTGATCAGGATCTACTAGATAATAGGAAATCATCCCATTTTTATCAGCATGATCAGCAAATTTAATTCTATGAATCTTTGTGAAATTGCTAGAACCGTCTAATGCAATCACTTCAATGATTTTTCCTCTTAAATCTCCTGCACCTTTAATTTCATAAATGGTATTTCCGTCTTTGTCAAGTTTTCTATTTCGTCCTTGACCCTCACCTGCATAAGTGACTTCAAGATTTTTCTCAACCTCTCCATCTTCATTAACAAGAGCGGCCCCAGCATACCAAACTTCGTTGGCAATCTCGTCAAATTTTTCAGGATGTTCTTTTTGATCTCTCGCAAATAGCGTTTCATTCTTATATTGCTCTTTGACCTTGTGATAAGTATCCTTTGTAATTAACTTAATTTTTCCAGGGTTTGAAAAATCAATTGAAACAATCTTTGGAGGGGTGTTATCAATTTTTACAGGAATATAGGAAACCTGCCATGGGTAATCCTTGGTTAATCTATATTTAAATTTATAGAAATATTGGCCTTCCGCAATCGGTTCAAATTGTCCTCGTATCTTAGTAGCAGGATCTTTTTTGTCATTACTTTCTGGGGCATTTTCTTCTCTACCTCTAGGGTTATAAATGAGTCCATCCCATTTCAAGTCACCCCAAACTTTTAGCTTAGAAGATTTAATGCCCTTTGCATCATTTCTTTTAGAGTTTAAAATTCCTTTAATAAAGTGTTCTCTCGAAATGACTTTTAAGTCTTTTTGATTTTCTCCTTCTTTATTTGTATTTACTATTGAAATCACCCCTTCTTCTGCACTTCTTAATACAAGTGGAGAAGGCGTTAATCCTCTCTCAAGTTGAGCATCTTGAGGATTTCCATTTGAATCTAAAGGATAGATTTTAGCAATATTAGAGCCACTTGATGAAGGTGCGTTGATTCCTTCGTTATTGAAAGCAAATAATTCTGGATTTTGATCTAGGGATGTTGTATTTTTATCTTTTCTATTTTGGATAACTCCTGCTGGATTAAATTTATCTATACCATGTTCTCCACCAATCCCCTTATTTAAGGTACCTGGAATTTTTGGTTTACCATCATCATCATAACCTTCCATTGCTTTTGATTTTGATCCTTCTTCCCAGGCCCATTTATCAAGGATTGGTTCGTGGTTCCAATTCCCAGCAAATCCCATTAGAGGCATCGACAAAGAAGGTTGGAAGTTTCTTTTCTTACCGTTGGAGTTTAGAGCTTCCATTTCTTCCACTGACTCAAAATGAATAAATGATTCTACAAATTTATTTTTGTTTTTAGCTTCTCCAACATTTATAACCGCATTTAAATCAAAGCTGGAATTTGGACCTATAGTGAAAGTATCATGCTCAAATGTGATATTTGCTCCTTTGACTTTTTCTGGGTGAATTTCTGGAACAATTTGCTTCCCGTCCGGAGATTTTTCATCTTTATATGTTTCATCGAGTTTTAGCCTATCAGTTAGAGCATCTGTAGTTACAGTTGATGCAGAAACTTTAAAGGTTAAAGGTCTGTTTGAGGTATTGTGAAGCTTAATTGTAAAGTATTTTTTATCACCTTTTATTTCTTTAAGAGAAATGGAACCATATGAATTTACCAAACCTTTAGAATCTGTATTTTTGAAAGTTGCTACAACTTCATTTCTCAAAGCGTTGGCAACATTAATTAGCCCCGCTCCCTGCTGTCTAGGTGATGCAAAGTATTGACTCTTTTCTTTCCAAGAGGTTGCATCCATCATAGGTCTTGCAGTATTTTGTAGAGCTATTTTTGTAAGACTTGTAAGGTCTATTTTGTCATCTCCCTTAAGATTTTTCAAGACAGGTCTTTCAAGCAATTCCTTTAATTTTGGTCGAATCAAAACAGTAGAAGCTGCTACGATTGGAGTTGCCATACTAGTTCCTGACATATAACCATAAGTGGATTTACCATTGATAACATTTAGAGTGGATTTAATATTTTTACCAGGTGCTGAAACATCCGGTTTTAAAAGCAAGTCTGTTCTTGGCCCCCAAGATGTAGACCCTGCTGGGACTATAATATCTTCTTTATAAAGTTCTTTGTCTGTGTCAGCTGCAAATTTAAAGTCAATTTCTTTTTCATCACCTACATTCGGTTTATTAGAATTATAGCTTTCCATATCAATTGGATAGTATTGTTCTAAGTTATCTTTAAAATCTTCCTTATTATTTCTTTTGACTTCAGTTTTTTTATCAGGGTTAATCATGTTCCATAATTTTACACCATCATCTCCTGAAATTGAAAATACTTGACTAGTAGTCCCTTCATCCGCTTCATATCCCATAGCTGGAAGGTCTGTCCAATTATCTCTATTGTAGTAATTTACAGTATTTACAACCATAATGGCACGTGCGCCTTTATCCGTTGCTCTTTTAAAAGCATCTTTTAAATCCTTGGTATAAATTCTATCCATTACTGCAATTTTGCCCTTAAGATCCAAGCCTATCAAATCTTTGTCTTGACCTTTGCCTATATATACAAATTTTAATTTATTTGGAGTTTTTGACCCATCCTCATTTGTTAGGATTTTATTTTTATCGAAAAAAGCTCCTATATTTCTGTATTTAAAACTTTGTCCTCCAATGTTAACCTTATCAAACTCAATGGTTTGATTTTTAGCAGAAGCGACCGCTATCGCATCTTCATGTGCGGCAGTTCGTGTTACATTTCCAGTATCTGTCATTTTCAGATTATTATTGGCTACTAAATCCCAAGAAGAACTTGAAGCAGAAGTCGCAAAATTACCTGTAGCAACAACCATTGGGATTCCAGCTTTTCTTAATGCTCTAATAGCCTCCCAATATTTCTCGCCTACAAGACCTGTTCCCGTAAAGCCAGATGATACCGAAACAACATCGACATTGTGTTTGATCGAATCTTCAATAGCATGAAACATTGTTTCATCACCCGCGAACCCAGATCCTGCGTCAGAGTACATTTTATAAGAGAAAATTTGTGCATTAGGCGCAATTCCATCTATGCCATTAAAGTTCTTGATATCTTTTTCAGTATCATTTCCAGCAAGAATCCCTGCAATATGCATCCCATGTGGGTCAAAATAATCCCTACCATCATCATATTTTTCTACAGTGATTTTACCACCATTATAATAATTGAACGCATGAGGGATTTTATCACTCAACCAATAATTTTTATCAGTGCCTTTTAAATCTTCTTTTTTAAATTTCATTGAGTCTTTGGCATCATCATCGATCCTCATAGCCTTATGCCTATAATCTGTTCCAGTATCGATATTTGAAATGACCATACCTCTACCATCAAAATTTTTCCCAAATGGAGCATTAATAGACTTTAGGTAATCAATAGCTTCCTCAACTCCAATTTCCTTTCTGGCATGATTCATCATTGGTTGGACTTTTTGTGATCGTTCAACCGACGAAACACCTTCCATTTGTTTAATTTTGTCCAAATTATCTGGAGTTGTTTCAATGGCAGCGCCATTAAAAATCGTATTATAGGTATATAAAACTTTTGTATCCTCAAGATTGGATAGTTCCTTAATTACTTTTTCTCCAGATTCTTTATCTTTAAATTCAGCAATATAGACAAGTTTATCTTCTTTTTTAGGATTTTCTGTATCTTTATTTACAAATGAGTTCGCATCATCTCCTTTGGATTGATTGGAGTCTTCTTTGATACTTGCTCCTTCGTTACTAGTTTTTTTGTCTATCTTAGGCTTTCTACTAACAACTTCTTTTTCCTCAATAACTGTTGTCTTCTTCTCCTCAGTATCCTTTGAAGTTTCTATAACATTATGAAGTTCTTCAGATTGTTCATTTTTTTCTGTTTCTTTATCTGCTACTACTTTTTCTTTACCAGAAATTTTTAAAGCATCTTCAGAACTAGGTGCATCTGCTACTACTTTTTCTTTATCAGAAATTCTTAAAGCATCTTCAGAACTAGGTGCATCTGCTAAAATTACCTCATTGGGGGCATATGCTGCTAAAATAACTGCAGCAGTAGTTAATGACAATACCGTACTTTTTTTCATTATAATTCCTTCATTTTTTATTTTAAACCCAATAGATAGAAAACTTTAACCTTGCTAGCCTTTGTTATAAAAAGTTTTATGACGTATTATCTAGTGGGATAGAGTAGTACATTTATATATAATTGTTAGCTCTCTGAAAAATAGTATATCAATTAAAAAATTTTAAGTCAAGAAAAATTAACACGCATTAATTTTTTTTTTAATGTACATTAAAAAATATAAACCCAAAACTTTCGTAGTTAACTGGGATACATTATCAGCACATTCACACCATCAAAAATAGTAGCAATTAACTGGAATAACTACCAAAATCGCAAAAAGGGGTATGGATAGAATTTATGCCTTAATAAACATGCAAAAACAACCGCTATAATTTTCAACGGTTGTTTGTAACATATTTAATTTTTAACTCTCATCCTATCTTATCTCTTACGAACCCGCACTTTCGTAGGCATCCAAGCCCCTATCCCAGAGTTTTAAAGAAATAACAAAGAAAACAAGGGAAATCAACATCAACCCACCAATGTTAAAGAGCCCGTCTTTGTCCTGCAAGAAATAGCTGGCAGGATAGTAGGCCGTAAAGGCGAAAGGCACGATAAAGCTAATCAACCAACGAAGAAGCGAATTATAAATGGAAATCGGATACTTGGCAAAGTCATTAAACATATAAAAAATGTAAATCATGGCGCCTGACTGCTTGGTCCAAAAAGCGATACTGGCAGTCGCGATTTTCAAGGAAGTATAGATTAAGGTCGCAAAAGGAATGCAGACTAGAAAAATCAGGAATTTTGGAAGAGTCCAAGCAATGCTTGATACTGTTGTCGCTAGTAAAATTCCACCGACCAATAGTTCGCCCAAGGCATCAATCTGAAAGGTCTCAACCAAGATGTGAAAGAGAGGATTGATAGGACGCGTCAGGTACTTGTCAAACTCTCCTTTTCGCACCAAACGTTGCCCCAGAGCCCAGAGATTGTCAAAAAAGAGATGATCTAGTCCCTTGGGAATTAAGGAAAATCCATAGATAAAGGCGATTTCTTGAAAAGTCCAGCCTTCTAAGGAAGGAATGTGTTGAAAGAGCACATTGAGAAACAAGAGGTTCAGGCCTTGAGTCAGAAAAACTCCTAACACGCCCACCACAAAATCGACCTTGTATTCCATGATTTGCTTGATGTATTGTCTGATAAAAATCAAATGCATGCGTTGATATTTTTTCATACTAACCTCCTTGAATAGTGATAAAGGACTGGACTCGTTTCCATATCAACTGAGACAAGCCCACCATCACTATGAGCCAGAAGAACTGTAGCAAAAGCGCCTGAAGAATCTGACTGGCATCGTATTTCCCAACAATGATCATAACTGGAGTATAAATCAAAGATGAAAAAGGCAAGAAGGACAAAATATCAGAAACAATCTTTGGAAAGAAAGCCAAGGGAATCAGACTTCCAGACATAAAGGCCACTATAGAAGTCTTGAGTAGATTGGAACCCCATAGATTTTTAAAGACAAAGGCTGAAAATCCAAAGCAGATATTAAAGAAAAAATTGATCAGGTAGGCTAGGGTTAAGCTAAAGAGATAAAGGATGGTTAATCCCAGTACTTCTACAATTCCTTGCCCAGATAAAATTTTCATCAAGACAATGACACTTAAAAATGGCAGTCCAACAGAGATAAAAATCAACCACTTGGATCCAAGCTCTGTAAAGAGGTAAGAAGCCGCAAAATGCACTGGTCGCAACAAACGCATGATAATGGAACCATCCTTGACCTCCTCCCCAATCATAAAGGAGCTATCTGACCTGGTCAAAAGATTAGTCACAAAACTCATGATGATGTAAAGGGTGATATCTGCCATGCTAAAGCCCTGAATCAAAGACTCTTGCGAGGAATCAAAGACCGCCTTCCAGAGATAGAAAGCCACAAAAGCTCCCATGACATCACCAATCCGATAGAGAATAAAGTTGACTCGATAGCTAATCAACTCCTGAATCCCTGCATTGATAAAGGGTTTATAACGTCTCCACAATTTGACCATCTTAGAGCTCCTTACGATAGAAGCGACGGATAATATCCTCAATATCCGTATCCACCATCTTCAAATCGCGGATTTCAAAATCAGACAGGGTTTGCTTGATAATATCAGCCGACTGGTAGCGGGAACTGTCGAATTCAATATTGAGGCTGTTTCCTTGTCTATCAATGGTCATATCCGAAGAGCCTTCATAGTGAGAGACAAGATGACTTTGCCCTGGTAGCAGTTCAAAGGAAAGAGTCTTCATCTTGCCAAAGGTTTCCTTGAGCTGGCTAACCGTTCCATCAAAAATCTCTTGCCCCTTATCAATCATAAAAATTCGATCACAGAGTTGCTCAATGTCGCTCAGGTCGTGAGTGGTCAAGAGAATGGTTGTTTCTTCCTCTTGATTGATCTGAGTAATTGCCCGACGAATATTGTCCTTGACCGAAACATCCAAACCAATGGTCGGCTCATCTAAAAAGAGAACCTTGGGATTGTGAAGCAAGGAAGCCGCAATGTCCGCCCTCATCCGTTGCCCCAGTGAAAGAGTTCGCACAGGATCCTTGATAAATTCCTTCAAATCCAAGACTTCATTCAAAAAATCCATGCGTTTATGAAAGAGCGAGTCTGGCACATCGTATATCTCTTTCAAGACCGTATAGGTCTCTTGCAGTGCCAAATCCCACCATAGCTGGGTGCGTTGTCCAAAGACAACCCCGATATCCTTGACATAGTCTTGACGATTGTCCTGTGGAATCTTGCCGTTAATCCGACAAAAACCAGATGTCGGTTTTAAAATTCCTGTCAGCATTTTGATGGTTGTCGACTTCCCAGCACCATTGGCCCCGATAAAGCCTAAAATCTGGCCCTTTGGTACCTCGAAGGTCAAATCCTTGACCGCTTCAAAAGTCTGCTTTTCAGGATGAATAAAGGAGCGCAAAGCCCCCTTTAATCCAGGTTCCTTTACTGTCTTCACAAAATTTTTCTGAAGATGTTCCACTTCTATCATTGCCATATCTATCTCCCTGTCGCAAGGAATAGCAACATTGTATTTTTGACTACAAAAATTCTAAATCCTTACCTTCTAAACCCTCTACATTTTATTATTACAGAAGGCCTTATACCAAACTATTATAGTCCAATAAAAAACGGAATGCAAGCGTTTGCCTGTAGATTATAAAATTAGAAATTTCACTCTTAAAATAATAGTTTTAATCAAAAATTCTGGTTTGATATTTTCCTTAAAACATCAAAAAAACCTGCCCAATGGGCAGGATTTTGGGTAAGAAAAAGAATTTTTTTAATCGAAAAAATTCACGATTCTACTGTTAATTCTTCAGCATTTAATTATTGGCATCAATCCAAATAGATTTATAACCTCTCAATTATTCTCTAAAAATTCTTTAATGCGAGAAACAATAGCATCGCTTTGATAATGATAGAGGTCATGAGGAGCATCCATATAAACGACTTGAACATTAGACTGGTCGCTTGCAAATCTCTCTGCATAACGTTGCCATTCTGATTGGCTAAAACTAGTACCATCACCATTAGAAACCATTAGTAAGGCCGGAATTTTCGGATTAATGTTTGAAGTAACTTTCTTGGCATTTTCCTTTACCGTTTGGGATTCATGAAACATAGCTTGTGACATCAACTGCTTATAAGCTAGAAGTTTATATTGTTTTCGTTCACTTTCGATCAGAGTTTGATTTTTTATATAAAAGGACTCAGGGAAATAACGTAATAACCCAATCTTGCTACTCCAATATGCCACAGTGAGCAAGGTCTGATTCTCCTTTAAATCTTCATAACTTGATGGCAATGCCCAATCTAAACCAATCAAAGCTTTCACTTCATCAGGAAACTTCTCTTGCCAAGCCAGACTCTCTAGACTAGCCATGGAATGAGACAGAATGATAAACGGCCCTGTGATATTTGCTTGCGAAAGAGCTTGGCGAGTCTCAGACAAAACCTCCATCACATCTCTTGAATGATTGCTATCATCACTATAACCATATCCCGCCCGCTCCACGATAACTACCTTATACTGTTTCGATAAGGATTCCGATACTTCTTTAAAATCCAATATAGGAGAAGCAATACCAGCACCTGAGAGAACAACAATAGTCTCAGGACCATCCCCTTCAACGTAAACATTTATTTGATGTCCATTGACGAGAACTTGTTGCCCCATAGGTGTCAGTGAGGCTTTTTCCTTTTCCAAACTGATACGGTGAAAGATGAATGTAGCGAGCAAAAACAAAAGAATAAAACTAAGAAAGCCAAGAAACCATTTTTTCAGTATTTTCATAGCATTATTGTACAAAAAATAGAACCTTTTAGCAACTTAAGATTGGTTCTTCTACAGTATATTCGCTATATATCCAGACACCAAAAAACCTACCCAATGGGCAGGTTTCATCTGTATTGTTCAGCTAGATTATGCTTTACCTTCTGAACCGAATACGTCGATACGTTCTTCAACTGATGCTTGGATAGCTTTTACACCGTCAGCCAAGAATTTACGTGGGTCGAAGAGTTTTTTCTTGTCGTATTCTGCTTCGTTTGCTTCGTAGTCACGAGCAAATTTACGAGTTGCGTTAGCGAATGCGATTTGGCATTCAGTGTTAACGTTAACTTTCGCAACACCAAGTTTGATAGCTGCTTGGATTTGGTCATCAGGAATACCTGAACCACCGTGCAATACGATTGGGAAGCCTGGAAGAGCTTCTGTCAATTTCTTCAAGTGGTCAAGGTCAAGACCTTCCCAGTTTGCTGGGTAAGGACCGTGGATGTTACCGATACCAGCTGCCAAGAAGTCGATACCAGTTGCAACCATTGCTTTAGCGTCTTCGATTGGAGCCAATTCACCTTTACCGATGATACCGTCTTCTTCACCACCGATAGTACCAACTTCAGCTTCTACTGAGATACCTTTAGCGTGTGCTTTTTCAACAACGTCTTTAGCCAATTTAAGGTTTTCTTCAACTGGAAGGTGTGAACCGTCAAACATGATTGAAGTGTAACCAACTTCGATACACTCAAGTGCATCTTCGTAGTGACCGTGGTCAAGATGGATAGCTACTGGTACAGTGATACCCATTGACTCAACAAGGTTAGCGATCAAGTTGCGAGCAACTTTGTAACCACCCATGTATTTAGCAGCACCCATTGAAGTTTGGATCAAAACTGGAGCTTTTTTAGCTTCTGCTGCACGCAAGATAGCTTGAGTCCACTCAAGGTTGTTTGTGTTAAATCCACCAACTGCATAACCGTTGTCACGAGCTGCTTGGACAAATTTTTCTGCTGAAACGATTGCCATTTGTCAGGCCTCCTATATATTTTTTGGGACATCCCATTTACATTGTTCATTTTATCACTTTTTGATAAAAAAAGCTAGTTTTTCCCATACTTTAGATTGAATTTCTTCCAATCCAATCAATGTAACCCCTTTCTTCTCCTTAGTCCTGAGTGACTTTGGGATAACGTATGAAGAAGGTCAATCGAGCATCCTGCATCTCAAAATGATAAGGTAATTTCTCGTGTTCTAATAAACTTTTGACCACAAAGAGTCCCATCCCCGAACCCTTGGCCTTACGACTAGCATTTTCAGAAAAAGACTGGGCCAGTTTTTCTTGTTCTTCAGGACTACAGCTATTCTCGATAAAGAGTTCTCCTTCTCTCTCGCCGATATGAACCAAACCACCTGGAGTGGAGTGCTTGATAGCATTGCTGATGAGATTCGATAATATCAGTTTCATGACAGATGGGTTTATGTAAGCCTGCTGATGGGTTAGGCTAATGTCTACCTGAAGTTCTCGCTCCTTGGCGAGCAAAGCATAATCCTTGACCAAACTTTGCGTCATCTGGACTAGGTCAATGTTCTCCTTCTCCTCTCGCAATTCCTGAACAGAAGAAAGAGAAAGTATCTGGAGAACGTGGTGACTGAGGTCATCCACAATTCCCAAGGCAACTCCAAGATAGTGATCTCTATCCTTATAACGGCCGACATTTTCTTTCATATTTTCGATTAGGATTTTCAAACTAGCCAGAGGTGTTTTCAATTCATGAGAAGCCCCTCGTAGGAACTCAACCTTCATCTTCTCCAGCTGAAGAATAGCTTCATTCTTGTCATGCAAGTCCGCAATGACAGTCAAGAGATGCTGGTAAAGGCTATTGATTTGTTCCTTGAGATCACCTATCTCATCCTTAGAATCCACGCGCAATCGTACTTGGGCATCCAAATCCATCATCCTACGGGTCACCCGCTTGATTTCCAAAATCGGGGCAACAATGGTCCGAGCGTAGATGTAGGCCACCAAAAGAGAAATCAGAAAGGATGCCAGCAAGGTATAGGGAAGAAACTGGAGACTAATCTGCTCTGCTTCCTTTTGCAAGTCCATTGAAGCTAGAAATTGGAGAGTCATAGTGCTGCCATCTTGCGTTTTCACCTCACGCTCCTCAATAAAAAGGGAAGTAGTTTGACGGTCCGTATCCAGAGGAAGATTGTCCTTGACTTCTAACTTGTCCTCGGTCATTTCTCCCTTGACAGCTCCTTTGATATCACTGGTCTGGGAATACAAGTCTAAGACTTGCTCAATATTCTGCCTATCTTTTCCATCCAGGGACTGGGCAATGGCTGTCGCTTTCTGGCCAATGGTTTCCTGACGATGGCTTAGATAAGTAGAGGGAAAGAGAAAATAAATGGCTAAATGAAGACAAATAACCAGAACACTAAAAATCGAGAAGGTATAGATAAAAATCTTTGTAAATAAACCTGTTCGTTTCATTTTCTCTCCAATTTATAACCAACATTGCGCACAGTGAGGATACAATCCAAGTCTAGCTTTTTCCGCAGTTCCTTGATATAGACATCAATAACACGGTCAAAGGGGACCTCATCTGTCGCCTTCCAGACAGCATCGATAATCTGAGAACGAGTCAAGGCCCGTCCCTCATTTTTCACCAGATAGTCCAGAATTTCCAACTCTTTGGCATTAATGGCCACTTCTTGACCTGCGAGGCTTGCGCTATAGCTTTCAAAGTCTACCTTGGTATTCTTATAGGAGAAGACTCTTCCTGTATCGTAGTAGCGCTTGAAAATCGCATCTACCCTCACTTTTAGAAGGGAGAGGGAGAAGGGCTTTTCCAGATAACCGTCTGCCAGAGAGGCAAAAGCACTCATCTTGTATTCCTCATCCTGAAAGGCAGTCAGCATCAAGATCGGAACCTGACTGGTTTTACGAATCTCAGCTAGAACTTCTAGGCCATTAAGCTTGGGCATCTGGATATCCAGTAAAACCAGGGCCACCTCATAGCTGGAAAATTTTTCTAGAGCTTCCTGACCGTCTGCTGCCTCAATGGTTTCATAACCACAATCGGTCAAATAGTCACTGATCCCCTCACGGATCATCTCTTCATCTTCTACAATTAAAATTTTCATAGAAAAAACGTTTCACATTCCTTTAAATTTCTTGTAAATTATCTCAGTTTCATCCTGATAGGAAAGAGCTTTATACTCAATGAAAATCAAAGAGCAAACTAGGAAGCTAGCCGCAGGTTGCTCAAAGCACTGCTTTGAGGTTGTAGATAGAACTGACGAAGTCAGTAACATATATACGGCTAGGTGAAGCTGACGTGGTTTGAAGAGATTTTCGAAGAGTATTATCAAGATGAAATAGATAAAAATGCTACCTATATTATACCCCATTTAGGGGAGAATAGGTAGCAAGTTTTTTATTCGCTATCGAGCAAGAGCTCTTTTGGTTGTTTTCTGAGGAGATTGCTTGAGGCAAGCGCCATAACGAGAACCACTAGAACCAAGGCAAGGACAAAGACGATGATAAAGTCTGATGTCTGAATGGAAATATCTAAGCTCGACAAGGTCTTGCTAAAGCCATCTACTTCTGCACCACCACCAAGATTAGAGGCTTGAGCAGCCTTGCTGGCTTGCTTGGCAACACCTGAAGTGACATTGGCAAGAACAGTATTTCCTATTGCACGGGCTGTGTAGTTGGCTAGGAAGTAAGCAGAAACGAGAGCAGGGATAGCAATCAAGATAGATTCGGTGATGAATTGCCCCAAGATACTTGCCTGCTTGAGACCGATAGAGAGGAGAATTCCCACTTCCTTGCGACGGGCGTTGATCCAAAGACTGAGCAAGAGTGCAAGGAGAAGAACTGAGAAGCTCAAGCTACCCCAAAAGAGGAGGTTGGCCATCTTGTACATACCAGAGATGGATTGCTCTAGAGCTGGGTAGTTAGAGGAGCTCTTCACAAGTGTGTAGCTCTTCCAGTTGATACCGCTGATACCATTCAACTCTTTCATGACGTCATCCAAGTTCTTGTCCGCTGTTACAAAGAAGGTTGCGTCCCCATAAATAGCTGTGTCTTCTGTATATCCATAAAGTTTTGCAGCAGTGTGAATGTCTGTGATAGCTGTGTTTTCATAGAGTTCTTGTGAGTAGGTTACTGCAGACTTATTGTGCCCATCAAAGAGTCCCTTGATTGTAACTTCGACTGTTTCCTTAGCACCTTTTTCATTGTCTGCATCGTAGATATTGGAGTCTAGTTTAACCTTATCTCCGACTTTCCAACCGTGTTTGGCTGCCAAGTCCTTGTGCATGAGAATCTTGTCCTTGTCGTCGTTGGTTAGGTGCTCACCTTCAACTAGCTTATATGAGCCAGAGACAAACTTGTCTTCTTTAGAGGAGTCATTGACACCTGTAATCATCAAACTGCTTCCAAACCGTTTGGCACGGTCTGCAGTGAGATTTTTCTTGGTTTCTGGCGTTTCAATGAGGTCGTATCCAGTCAAATCTCCGATAACGTTGATGCGTTTAACATAAGACTCGATGGCCTTATTTTCGGTGATTTTTTTGATATCCTCACCCTTAATATTCCCAGAACCACGTGGCGTTCCTTGATTGACGCGACGATTGATTTGCATGGAGAAACTATTGGTGATATTTTTAAAGGTCTCCTGAGAGGCCTTGGCAGTAGCTCCCTTGATCGATAAGCCGACCAAACTCAAGCTCGCCATGAGGAGAATAATCAGGAAGATAACAATCGATTTGAAAAACTTCCTTGTAACATAGGCAAATGCGTTGTGTAACATAGGTTCCCTTTCTAGATTTTGTTCTATTTCAATGTCTTATAACTTATATAAATTATTTTTTAACTATTTCCCTTAGATTGTGCGGACGGGAGCAACTTCCTGTAGGAATTTCATCCCTAATTTTTGAGCCATATGTCTCAAAAATTCCGGCCTAGATAATAACTTTGTTATTATCTAGGCTATCACTACTGCGGGAAATAGTTGTTACAGACTCACTTCGTTTATTATTTTACTTTACACGTATCTGGTTACCAACTAATACTATTTTAAAGTTTAATAACTAGATTCTATATTTCAGTCAGTTTCTTATCCTTCAATTCAAGTGTAATATCTGACGCTTGTGCCACTTCTTTACTGTGGGTGACGACGATCACACATTTACCTGTTTTCTGGGCAAGTGATTTGAGCAGTTCGATAATATCTCCAGCAGTTTTAGGGTCCAGATTTCCTGTTGGCTCATCAGCTAGAATAACTGGAGCTTCTGAGACTAAACTGCGAGCGATGGCTACACGTTGCTGTTGACCACCTGATAACTGGAGAACGTTCCGCTTGATCTGACTTTCATCCAAACCAAGTTCAAGAAGAGTATCCTTGCTGGCCTTTTTGTTGACCAAGCGGATATTTTCCAGCGGAGAAAGATAATCTATCAAGTTATAATTTTGAAAGACCAGAGAAATATGGTGCATGCGATGGTAAGAATATCCCTTATTCCGAATGTCCTCTCCTTGGAAAAGGATAGAACCCTCGACAGGGCTATCTAGACCAGCAAGTAGGGACAAGAGAGTGGATTTTCCTGCTCCTGACTCACCAATGATACTATAAAATTTTCCGGGTTCAAAATTATACTTGATCTGATATAAAACTGCTTCAGCAGTGTTCTTATAACGGTAGGTAACATCTTGCAATTGTAATAAAGTCATGATTTCTCCTTCTTATACTCAATGAAAATCAAAGATTAAACTAGAAAGCTAACCGCAGGTTGCTCAAAGCACAGCTTTGAGGTTGCAGATAAGACTGACACGGTTTAAAGAGATTTTCGAAGAGTATTAACTAATAGATGATAAAATTTCTTTCGGCGATTTTCTAAATAAGAATAGGAAACAAAGAGCTACGGATAAGCAACCAATCAGGAGCAGAAAGACATAGGATTCTGCAAAGGATAGGAGACTGGTTGATAGACCACTTGCTTTGGCCAGCGTTTCCTCTAAGGTTGCCTGATCTCCACTGGCTAGTACAGTTTGGAGTAGATAGGATGTGATGGCATTTCCAGCGATAAAGGATGGAAGCAAAGCTCCAAGTGATACCAAAACTACCTCTAAACAGAACTGGAGGAAGATCGAACTCTTGCCTTTTCCAAGTGCCAGAAGAATTCCCACTTCGTAGACCCTTTCTCTCAACCAGAGGGACAAGACCAAAATTAAGGCTCCTGCTCCTGCTATCAACATCCCATAAAGGAAGATGGTGAGGAAGGTTTGGAAGGTTGCCACTGAGTCTTTGATTTGTTCAAAGGCCTTGTTTTCCTTCTCGACTTGGTAGCCTTGACTTTCCAAAGCCAAGTTTTCCACCTGCTTCATGAGTCCGTCCATTTCCTTAGGATCTTCTACATAGAAGCGCGCTGCACTGACTTGAGCTTCACTATTTCCCAGAAGGGTTTGGCTACTTTCATAGTCTGTAAAGACTTGGTTTTCACTGAAGTCAGAAGACAAGCCTGTGAACTTCTCTTGTTTTTTTCCAGAAAAGATGCCGACAATTTCAAACTCTACTGTTTGCCCTTTTCCAGATTCTGACTGACCAGCATCCAAGCGAATCTTGTCATGAAGCGAAAGACCGTTCTTCTTGGCCAACTCCTCGTGGATCAGGATTTTCTTGGAGTCCCCTTTTTGAAGATGTCGCCCTTCTTTTAGGTTGAAAGCCGAACTGGTAAAGGTGACATCCTTGGATGAATCCTCGAGAGCCGTTAAGCTAACCAAGTTCTTGTCTGTAGCTGACAAATCATCACGTTCTACGCTCTGCTCACCACTCACCGCTTCCTTGTCTTTCAGTTTTGCGACCGTTTCAAGTTCAGGAGAAACATTTTCCAGTCCCTTAATCTTGCTCACGGATGCTAGGTCCGATAACTTGAAGGTCTGTCCATTTTCTATCTTTTTGATAGAAAATGAGGTATTGAGTGATTTGTAAAGATTGCTTTCCACTGTTTTGTTGGACTTCATCAGCGTCAAACAGGCTGAAATTCCTGCTAAAAGAACAAATAAAATCAGAAATAAAATAAAACTTCTCAGTCGTTTTCTGCTGACATAAGCCCAAGCTCTTTGGATTGGATTCATTTGTCACCTCCATATTTGTAAGACTATTATAAAATCCAAATATGAAATGTTTATGAAATCGAAAAAACTTTTTGATTTATTTTTTGAAAAAACAAAAAAGCTAGCAAACGCTAACTTTTCTTCATATATAAGGATAAATAGTACCAATCAAAAATCTACTTCATTTTAAAAATGATAATCACGTCTTTCTGATTAGTATTTTTCCATCTCCTAAGTTCTTCATTTTCTGACTTGTGTTTGAGGATATTCTTGATAGAATGAAATGGAAAACTCAGTTTAAATGTTCTGATACAATGAACAGTTCTTGATACCAATATTTTTCGATATACGAAACGTAGCCTCTAGTCTTCTTTGTAAAAACAAAAAGAGCTAGCCAAAGCTAACTCTTACCCTATGCGGAGAGAGGGACTTGAACCCTCACGACCTAAAGCGGTCACAGGATCCTTAGTCCTGCGCGTCTGCCAATTCCGCCATCCCCGCGTCGATTACTTTACTAGTATATCAACTTTCAAAATCTTTGTCAACACTTTTTTCAGATTTTTTTCATTTTTCCAACAGGCTTATAGTTCAATTTCAGCAAGGTTTTCATCCAGTAATTTTGCTCCCAATGTGTTCTTAAAATGCCCAAGAGCAAACTGATGATTTTCTGGCCAAATAGAAGCAACCGCAGGCTTGACAATCTCGATTTGATAACCTAAATTATAGGCATCAATAGCCGTATGAAGGACGCAAATGTCAGTCAATACACCGGTCAAAATGACCGTATCTACCCGACGTTCCCGCAAACGGATATCTAAGTCCGTTCCTGAAAATGCTGAATAGTGACGTTTGTCCATCCAAAAGACGCGACTATCCGCCTCATGCTCAGCATAAAAGTCAGCTAGGGGGCCATAAAGGTTACGACCGCTAGTTCCGATGATGTTGTGTGGTGGAAAGAGCTTGCTTTCTGGGTGGAATGTATCCTTCTCCTCATGAGCATCAATGGTAAAGAATATATAGTCTCCACGATTAAAAGCTAATCTGGTTACCTGATCAATGGCTTTTGATATTGCTTGAGCAGGTGCTCCAGCAGTTAGCTTTCCATGATCTGCTACGAAATCCTCTGTATAGTCAATCGAGATTAAAGCTTTTGCCATTAGTAGTCCCTCTTTTTCACTTCCTCAAAGATATCTGAAATCAATACCTTGAGATAGGTTCCCTTCATTCCTAGTGAACGGCTTTCAATGATTCCTGCCGACTCTAGCTTACGGAGAGCATTGACGATTACTGAGCGCGTGATACCGATACGGTCTGCAATGACTGATGCAGTCAGCTGCCCTTCATTTCCATCCAATTCAGCTAAAATAGCTGATACGGCACGAAGTTCTGAATAGGAAAGGGTGTTGACCGCCATAGTAACAGCTGTACGACGGCGAATATTTTTCTCATCTTCTTCACGTTGGAAGTTCAAGAGTTGAATCCCTACCACCGTGCTCGCAATCTCGACAAGAATCAAATCTTCATCTTCAAATTTCTTGTCATTGCGCCAAATGATCAACGAACCTAGGCGAATCCCTGATACATGAATCGGAGCGATGGTCGTCAAACCATCTGGAAAGTCCGCACGGCTCTCTACAGGGAAAATAGTCAAATCATGTTCAACAGGAAGATTGGCTTCCGTGTCGTAAATCATGTTTGCCCCTTGTACATAGACGTCAGGGAAGGTTTTAGTTTGGAAGAATTGTTCTACACGGTCATTATTTGTCTTATAACGCATAAAGTAGCCCAAGAGACGTCCCTTGTTATTCACAATACAAGCGTTACAGTCAATAATATCAGCTAACTGGCGTGTGATCGCATTATAAGGAAGTTCATCTTGGAGTTGCTCCTCAGAACGCTTTAGAATAGACGTGATTTTTCTTGTTTTTTCTAATAAATGTGCCATTTTTTACCTCGCATATAATCGCTTCCATTATAACATAGAAAAGTCTTTATTTCAATAATTATCTGAAAATTGCTTATTTAATTGCAATTTTGAACAGCAAAAATATTTTAGAAAAAAGCGATTTTTTTATTGACATCCTATTTTGTTTTTGATATCATAACATTATAAGAAGATGACATGATAAATCCCTTTCCGTTTCACCTATCCTTTACTATCACCATCTTCTTTTACTATCGGTCTCCTTATATATAAAAGCGATTCACAGTGTGAATCGCTTTTTTCTATTTGTCTCCTTTGTTACGAATAACAAAGCCTGTTTTCTTTTCGCTTGAAGTGTTGCGAGGTTTTTTATTGTCTTTATTACGGTAACGTCTGTCTTTATCAAAACGATCATTTCCACGACTGCCTTTTTTGAAATCATCACGGCAACCATTGCCGCGGCGATCACGGCCTCCTCGACCTCCCTTGCCTTTACCACCAAAGCCATTACCTGATGGTTTAAATGGCAGTGGTTTTTCACGCGCAATCTCCACTTCAGGAAGGCTGTCTGGATCTTGGACTGTCAGGCTCAAGATATACATAGCCAATTCTTCTGGACTAAATTCTGCAGCTAACTTACGAGCATCTTTAGCAAATTTCTCAAAGTTCCCACGAATAGTTTCATCCGCAAAATCGCGCTCGATTTTCTTGAGCGCTACTTGTTTCTTAGCTTGGAAGGCTTCTTCTGCTGTTGCTGGTTTCAAGCCTTTCATGCGTTTCTTAGTCAAGTTTTCGATGATTTGAAGGTAGCCCATTTCATTTGGTGCTACGAAAGTAATAGATTGACCTGACTTACCAGCACGACCTGTACGACCGATACGGTGAACATAACTTTCAGGATCTTGTGGAATATCGTAGTTATAGACATGGGTCACACCTGAAATATCCAAACCACGTGCTGCCACGTCAGTCGCAACTAGAACATCAAGATTCTCATTTTTAAAATCACGAAGGACACGAAGACGTTTATTTTGGTCCAAATCACCATGAATTCCTTCTGCACGGAAGCCACGAATTTTAAGTCCACGAGTCAATTCATCTACACGGCGTTTGGTACGACCAAATACAATAGCAAGTTCTGGTTGTTCCACATCCATAAGACGTGTCATGGTATCAAATTTCTCTTGTTCCTTGACACGGATATAGTACTGATCCACTAGCTCTGTTGTCAATTCCTTGGCAGCAATCTTGACATGCTCAGGGTCTTTCATAAACTGAACACCAATACGTTTGATAGCATCTGGCATGGTTGCTGAAAAGAGCAAAGTTTGACGATTTTCAGGGACACGGGAAATGATGGCTTCGATGTCTTCAAGGAAGCCCATGTTGAGCATTTCATCCGCTTCATCAAGGATGAGGGTTTCAATGTCTTGTAATTTCAAGGCCTTGCGTTTAATCAAGTCCAAGAGACGGCCTGGTGTTCCTACCACGATGTGAGCACCAGATTTAAGAGCTTTGATTTGTTTTTCAATGCTGGAACCACCGTAAACTGAGCGAACTTTCACTCCTTTGCTACGGCCAAAGCGGAAGAGTTCTTCTTGGCTTTGGACAGCGAGTTCACGAGTTGGAGCGATAACCAAGGCTTGGATGGTCGCTTCTTCTGTACGGATTTTTTCAAGGGTTGGCAAGCCAAAGGCTGCGGTTTTCCCTGTACCAGTCTGAGCTTGACCGATAACGTCTTTTCCTTCGAGAGCCAATGGAATGGTCTGTTCTTGGATAGGACTGGCTTCTACAAATCCAGCTTTTTCAATCTCTGCTAGCAATTCAGCAGACAAGTTAAATTCATTAAATTTCACGTTATTCTTCTTTCTAAAGGTGGTGCGAAGCCACCCTATAGGGCTTTAGTTTATACTTTTCTTTTCATGACGTATCTTCTACAAAAAAGAGATACCGTGTTGCTTCTTTTCCACGAAAGAAAAGTACGAGTTTCTTTGCAACCTATCTAGTATAACACAAGAGAGAAGCAAAAGATAGTAGAATTCTTTAGGAAAATCATGTAAACGATTTTTGGATTTCCTTTTTGATTGAACGACCTAGATAATAAGACAAAGCCAAGGCTATACTATATAAAATGAGAAAAACGAACAAGGTTTGTGTGTAAGAATGAGCTATTTTATAAGTCTCTGCTAATAAAATAGGCCCTGCTAAACCAGCCATTGCCCAAGCTGTTAAAATATATCCATGAAGAGCTGCCAATTCCTTGGTTCCAAAAATATCACTGAGATAAGCCGGAATCAATGAAAAACCAGCTCCATAGCAAGTCATCAAAATAGACATAGCGACTACAAATAAAATGGAATCTGTAAAGAGCCAAAGTGAGAGAGAAAAGAAAAGATTGACAAGCAGTAATATACTAAAGGTTAGAGGGCGACCGATATAGTCAGATAAACTCGCCCAGAGCAAACGACCAAACCCATTGAAAATCCCTAAAACGCCCACCATTACTGCTGCATGACTTGTAGACAAGCCAGCCATCTCCTGTGCCATTGGCGATGCCGCTGAAATTAAGCCTAAACCACAAGCTATGTTGATAAAGAAAATAATCCAAAGTATATAAAACCGATTGCTTTTCAGGGCCTGATTCGCAGCCATTCCTTGGGTCAAAGAGGCTGTTTTTTCTTTCCCTGAAACAGATAAAATTGCAAGCTCTTGCTCATTTGGACGCTTAATGAATTGTGAAGCTAGGAGCATGATAATAAAGTAACTTGCACCTAAAATATAAAAAGTTTCTACAAGCCCTACCCCTGCGATGAGATGTTGCGCTATGGGACTAGTCAATAAAGAAGCAAAAGCAAAACCAAATCCCATAATCGCTAAACCTGTTGCGAGACCACGTTTATCAGGAAACCATTTTATAATCGTTGACACAGGGGTAATATAGCCTGCTCCCAAACCAAGCCCACCTAAAATACCATAAGCGAGATACAACAACCACAGCTCCTGACGGTCTATTGCAAATCCAGTTAAGATATTTCCACCTGCGTATAGAAAAGCAGATAGACTCCCCATGACTCTCGGACCAAATTTTTCTACCAAACGCCCCATAAATGCAGCTGATAATCCCAAACAAAAGATTGCTAGACTGAAGGCAAAGGCAACAGAAGCCTGATCCCATCCCGTTTTTTCAATAATAGGGTTGCGATAAACACTCCAAGCATAAGTCGAACCCAGCATTAAGTGTAAAATGACCCCAGCAAAGGCAATAATATAACGATTCGATTTCATAAAACCTCCTATTTTCGAACATTTATTCTATTTTATATAAAAATAGATAGGATTTTAGTCTATCAAGCTTGTCAAAAAATTACTAGTATTTTGTCTGGAAAGCGTTTTTATCTTTTTCTGTCTTTTTCGTAGCAGAATTGTGCAAAAGTTTTTTTCTTGTGCTAGAATGAAATTCGAATAGGAGGACTATAAATGTTAACATATGATTTAATCGTTATTGGATTTGGTAAAGCTGGGAAAACACTAGCTGGTAAATTGGCTTCAGCTGGCAAAAAAGTTGCCCTGGTTGAACGTAGCAAAGCTATGTACGGTGGAACTTGTATCAACATCGGATGTATCCCAACTAAAACCTTGCTAGTTGCTGCTGAGAAAGACTTGTCTTTTGAAGAAGTCATTGCTACCAAAAATACTATCACTGGACGCCTTAACGGTAAAAACTATGCTACTGTTGCGGGAACAGGTGTAGATATCTTTGATGCGGAAGCTCACTTCCTTTCAAACAAAGTCATCGAAATCCAGGCTGGTGATGAAAAACAAGAACTGACTGCTGAAACTATCGTTATCAACACTGGTGCTGTTTCAAACGTCTTGCCAATCCCTGGACTTGCTACAAGCAAGAATGTCTTTGACTCAACAGGTATCCAAAACTTGGACAAATTGCCTGAAAAACTTGGTGTCCTTGGTGGCGGAAACATCGGTCTTGAATTTGCAGGCCTTTACAACAAACTTGGCAGCAAAGTTACAGTCCTAGATGCCTTGGATACTTTCCTACCTCGAACAGAACCTTCCATCGCAGCTCTTGCTAAACAATATATGGAAGAAGACGGCATTGAATTGCTTCAAAACATCCGTACTACTGAGATCAAAAACGACGGTGACCAAGTTCTTGTCGTAACTGAAAACGAAACCTACCGTTTCGACGCCCTTCTCTACGCAACTGGACGTAAGCCAAACGTAGAACCACTTCAACTTGAAAACACAGATATTGAACTAACAGAGCGTGGTGCTATCAAAGTAGACAAACATTGTCAAACAAACGTTCCTGGTGTCTTTGCAGTTGGGGATGTCAACGGTGGACCTCAATTTACCTACATTTCACTTGATGACTTCCGTGTTGTCTACAGCTACCTTGTTGGAGATGGCAGCTACACGCTTGAAGACCGCCTCAATGTACCAAACACTATGTTCATCACACCTGCACTTTCACAAGTTGGTTTGACTGAAAGCCAAGCAGCTGATTTGAAACTTCCATACGCTGTTAAGGAAATCCCTGTTGCTGCGATGCCTCGTGGTCACGTCAATGGAGATCTTCGTGGAGCCTTCAAAGCTATTGTCAATACTGAAACAAAAGAAATTCTCGGTGCAACTATCTTCTCAGAAGGTTCACAAGAAATCATCAACATCATCACTGTTGCAATGGACAACAAGATTCCTTACACTTACTTCACAAAACAAATCTTCACTCACCCAACCTTGGCTGAGAACTTGAATGACTTGTTTGCGATTTAACTAGAAAAATAAAAGTATTTTCTTTTTGAAAATGCTTTTATTTTCTTTTTATTTATGTTATTATATCGTTATATTATAAAGGAGGTTTTATGAATGAATAAAACAAATAGAATATTTGCACTCGGACTCTCTTGCTTGTCAGTCCTCGCTCTAGTTGCTTGTAGTGGTGCAAGCAAAAAAGAGGAAACTACTTCAAAGAATGACAAAGTAGAAACATCCTCAAGCAAAAAAGAGACCGAAAAGAAAGGAAAACTTGCTATCGGGGATAAAATAACGTTTGACAATGTGGCTGAGTATACGATTACAAATGTAGAATGGACTGATGAACGTAATCAATTTGATAAAACTAACCCTGACAAAGTATTGAAAGTAACATACAACGTAACTAATCTTTCAGAGAAAGATTTAGCTGTAGGATGGGATATGAATCTTTATGTTGGAAGTAAAAAAATGGACTCCTACGCTAACACGAACACTGCAGAAACTCTATCAAGTGGGAGATCTTTAGAAGGTGCTGTTCAACATTTTGGAGTTATTGGAAATGGTGACTTCGAACTCGAAATTAAACCTGTTGGTGATTTTAAATCAAAACCTGCCATCGTTGCATTTAAACTAGACTAAATCCAACAGCCCTCATCGGGCTGTTTTTGTTTCTGTGAAATCTCAAATCTGTCTTTTCTTTCTTTTATGATATAATAGAAACATGAAATTAAAAACTACTTTGGGCCTTCTTGCTGGGCGTTCTTCTCACTTCATCTTGAACCGTCTTGGTCGTGGAAGTACGCTCCCAGGAAAACTTGCCCTTCAATTTGATAAAGATATTTTACAAAATCTAGCTAAGAACTATGAGATTGTCGTGGTCACTGGAACCAACGGGAAAACCCTGACAACTGCCCTGACTGTCGGCATCTTAAAAGAGGTCTATGGTCAGGTTCTGACCAATCCAAGCGGTGCCAATATGATCACAGGGATTACGACAACCTTCTTGACGGCCAAATCCTCTAAAACTGGGAAAAACATTGCCGTCCTAGAAATCGATGAGGCCAGTCTATCTCGTATCTGTGATTATATCCATCCTAGCCTTTTTGTCATCACTAATATTTTCCGTGACCAGATGGACCGCTACGGTGAGATTTACACGACTTATAACATGATTTTGGATGCCATCCGTAAGGTGCCTACGGCTACTGTCCTCCTCAATGGCGATAGTCCGCTTTTCTACAAGCCATCTATTCCAAATCCTGTACAGTATTTTGGTTTTGACTTGGAAAAAGGACCAGCCAAACTAGCTCACTACAATACCGAAGGGATTCTCTGCCCTGACTGTCAAGGCATCCTCAAATATGAGCACAATACCTATGCCAACTTGGGTGCCTATATCTGTGAAAATTGTGGTTGCAAACGACCTGACTTGGACTACCGTCTGACAGACTTGGTTGAGTTGACCAACAATCGCTCTCGTTTTGTCATTGACGGACAAGAATACGGAATCCAAATTGGTGGACTTTACAACATCTACAATGCCCTTGCTGCGGTTGCCATCGCCCGTTTCCTCGGTGCAGATTCGCAACGGATCAAGCAAGGATTTGATAAGAGCCGTGCTGTCTTTGGACGCCAGGAAACCTTCCATATCGGTGATAAAGAATGTACTCTCGTCTTGATTAAGAATCCAGTCGGTGCTACCCAAGCTATAGAGATGATCAAACTAGCGCCTTATCCATTTAGTTTATCTGTTCTCCTTAATGCCAACTATGCTGATGGAATTGATACTAGCTGGATCTGGGATGCAGACTTTGAACAAATCACTGACATGGACATTCCTGAAATCAACGCTGGTGGTGTTCGTCATTCTGAAATCGCACGTCGTCTACGGGTGACAGGCTATCCAGCTGAGAAAATCACTGAGACAAGCAATCTAGAACAGGTTCTCAAGACCATTGAGAACCAAGACTGCAAACATGCCTATATCCTGGCTACCTATACTGCTATGCTGGAATTCCGCGAACTGCTGGCTAGTCGTCAGATTGTTAGAAAGGAGATGAACTAATGGTTTATACTTCACTTTCCTCAAAAGCTGGCAACTACCCTTATCAGCTCAACATTGCCCACCTCTATGGAAACCTCATGAATACCTACGGGGACAATGGAAACATCCTCATGCTCAAGTATGTGGCTGAAAAATTGGGGGCACATGTGACGGTTGACATCGTTTCTCTCCATGATGACTTTGATGAAAATCACTATGATATTGCCTTTTTCGGTGGCGGTCAAGACTTTGAACAAAGCATCATCGCAGACGACCTTCCTGCTAAAAAAGAGAGCATTGACAACTACATCCAAAACGACGGAGTAGTTCTAGCCATCTGCGGTGGTTTCCAACTATTGGGGCAATATTATGTTGAGGCTTCAGGGAAACGCATAGAAGGGCTAGGGGTCATGGGCCACTACACCCTCAACCAGACCAATAATCGCTTTATCGGTGACATCAAGATTCATAATGAAGATTTTGATGAAACCTACTATGGCTTTGAAAATCACCAGGGACGTACCTTCCTCTCAGATGACCAAAAACCGCTGGGACAGGTGGTCTATGGAAATGGAAACAACGAGGAAAAAATCGGCGAAGGGGTTCATTATAAGAATGTCTTTGGTTCCTACTTTCACGGACCTATCCTCTCTCGTAATGCCAATCTAGCTTATCGCCTGGTCACTACTGCCCTCAAGAAGAAATACGGTCAGGATATCCAACTCCCTGCCTATGAGGACATCCTCAGTCAAGAAATCGCTGAAGAATACAGTGATGTGAAAAGCAAAGCTGACTTTTCTTAAACCAAAGAAAACCATATCAAAGAACTCCCCTATCTTGTCGGAGTTCTTTTTACCTGTTCTTTTACCCTTCTCCCTTGCATTTTCTCTCATTTTTTGCCAAAATAGAGGGGTAGAAAGAAGGTAGCATATGTCTAAATTACAACAAATCGTAACATATCTTGAATCAGAAAAACTAGACGTCGCTGTCGTATCTGACCCCGTCACTATTAATTACCTCACTGGCTTTTACAGTGATCCCCATGAACGCCAAATGTTCCTCTTTGTCCTAGCGGATCAGGAACCTCTCCTCTTTGTCCCAGCTCTCGAAGTGGAACGTGCAAGCAGCACTGTTTCTTTCCCAGTTGTAGGCTATGTGGATTCTGAAAATCCATGGCAAAAAATCAAAAACGCTTTGCCTCAACTTGACTTCAAACGTGTCGCTGTTGAGTTTGACAATCTCATCTTGACCAAATACCATGGTTTGAAATCAGTTTTTGAAACTGCTGAGTTTGAAAACCTCACTCCTCGCATCCAACGCATGCGCCTCATCAAATCAGCTGATGAAGTGCAAAAAATGATGGTTGCAGGTATCTATGCTGATAAGGCTGTTAAGGTTGGTTTTGACAACATTTCTCTTGATAAGACTGAGACAGATATCATTGCACAAATCGACTTTGCCATGAAGCGTGAAGGCTATGAAATGAGCTTTGATACCATGGTCTTGACTGGCGATAATGCTGCAAATCCGCACGGTATCCCTGGAGCAAACAAAGTCGAAAAGGACGCCCTTCTCCTCTTTGACCTCGGTGTTATGGTTAATGGATATGCCTCAGACATGACTCGCACAGTAGCTGTCGGCAAACCAGACCAGTTCAAAAAAGATATCTACAACTTGACCCTTGAAGCTCAACAAGCTGCTCTTGACTTTATCAAGCCAGGAGTAACAGCTCATGAAGTGGATCGAGCTGCCCGTGAAGTTATCGAGAAAGCTGGTTATGGAGAGTACTTCAACCACCGTCTCGGTCACGGTATCGGTATGGATGTCCACGAGTTCCCATCTATCATGGAAGGAAACGACATGACCATCGAAGAAGGCATGTGCTTCTCTGTTGAACCAGGTATCTATATCCCTGGAAAAGTCGGTGTCCGTATCGAAGACTGCGGTGTCGTCACTAAGGATGGCTTTGACCTCTTCACCAGCACCAGCAAAGACTTGCTTTATTTTGATTAATGGTATTATTTTATGTTAAATGATTTCTTTAAATTAGTTGACAACGTTACTAACGAAACTTCTAAGGTTGTAAATGGTATCGTTAATGAATCCTCGAAGGTTGTTAATGATATTGCTAATGAGACTTCAAAAGCCGTAAAAATAGTTGTCGATGAAACTTCAAAAATAACTGGCAATACTGTAGATGGAGCTGTGAATATAGTCAATAATACTATGACAGGAATTTCTAATGTTATAAGTATTCCAGGTAAAGTTGTAAATATTATTCTTGAAGTACACTCATGGAATAGTCAAGAGCGTCTTGAAAAGAAACAAGATGAGGAGCTTAGACAATCTTTATCCATTCAATTTCCAGAATTCTTAAATCAAGAAGAGTTCAATAGAATAATTCACGAAGAAACCGATAAAATTATTCGAATAAAAAAAGTAGAAATTAGCCAAGCTTTAATTAATTTGGAGGTATATTCAAATAGTCGAATTTCAACTTGGTGTTTTACTTTAGATTATAATGATTATGGAATTTTAACAGGAAAAGTTAGAATCTCAAGTGAAAACACTGACTCAAGTATGCCTAAAAATGTTAGTTTACGAATTTCGGAGCGGCTTAATGATATTTTAAAGAATCAGTATATTCTTCCACCTGATGATTATGAGATTTTACTTGCAAAAGAACCTTTCGAAGTAAAAGAGCTTTTTGAGAATATTGGATTTCATAATGTAACATTACTTGAAGAAAAATATGAAAAATTACCTCATTTTATTAAGAATTACAAAATACATAGTATTACAATAGAAAATTGCAAATATTTTGATAAAGATTCCTATTTTGATAGTAATTCTTCTGTTGTAATTTCCTATTATCTACAGGAAGACTGAGAGTCAAAATAATAAAACGCATAGTATCAAGTTTATTCAACACCTGATACTATGCGTTTTTTGATTTTAAAGACTTTTGACTCAACCTCTCTACTTAATCTTCTTAACACTCTGAAAGGCTATAAACCCCACAACCATTCCCACGATATTTTGCAGGAAGTTTGGTAGGATTTCTGGTAGGGCTGCTGACCAGCCATTCATTAGGGTAGAACCTAGGGCGTAGCCACTTACCATGACGATAGTAGCTAAGACTAAGCCCAGCCATTGCCATTTCCCTTTAAAACCTGCAAAATAACCTTGCAAGCCATGATTTATCAAGCTAAAGAACATCCACTGTGGATAGCCTGATAGAAGGTCAATTAGGAATCCTGCTAGTCCTCCAACGACAGCTCCTTCTTTACTGCCAAAGTAAAAGGCAGTAAAGAAAATACCTGCATCCAAGAGAGTCAATATTCCTGTTGGCGTTCCAATTTTCAAGTAATAACCTAGGACTACTGAAAGGGCGGTTAAGAGGGATACAAGGGCGATTTTAGTTGTTTTGGTTTGCTTCATATTGTCTTACTCCATATTGATCTGCTTGTGCGATGGCACGGTAAACGAAAGCTTTCGAGCTCTCTACTGCTGGTAAAAGTTCATCCCCTTTAACCAAGTGACTGGCGATGCTTGAGGCAAAGGTACATCCTGCACCAGCATTTTGGCCTTGAATGACTGGGTTTTCTAGAACAGTGAAAGTTTGTCCATCATAAAAGACATCCACTGCCTTGTCCTGACTGAGGCGATTGCCTCCCTTGATAATGACTGCTGGCGCTCCTAAATCATGCAATTTCTGCGCTGCAGCTTTCATGTCTTCCAATGTTTTAATTTCCTGACCAGCCAATAATTCTGCTTCAGGAAGATTTGGCGTAATCACACTGACATGAGGGAAAAAACGAATCAACTCTTGACAGAGTTCACTAACAGCTACATCGTGCGTTTCCTTGCAGACCAAAACGGGGTCCAATACCACAGGCACTCCTGGACGTTGCTTGATAAAGTCCAAGGCCTTCTCAGCCACACTGACAGTAGGGAGAAGACCAATCTTAATCCCTGCAAACTCGACATCACGCAAGCTATCCAATTCATGTTGAAAAATGGCATCGTCAATTGGGAAGACTTCAAAGCCCTTTTCGGTCAAGGCCGTCAAACAAGTGACAGCTACAAAGCCATGCAAGCCGTTTAAGGTATAGGTGGCCAAATCAGCTGATAAACCACCACCACTAAAAATATCATTCCCAGAAAGGGCTAAAATACGATTATTCTTCATAACGAATCTCCTTTAAATACAAGCCATTTGGTGCCGCCGTTGGACCTGCTAGCTGCCTGTCCTTCTTCTCCAAAATCAAGTCAATCTGCTCAACTGGCATTCGATTATTTCCTATTTTGAGCAGTGTCCCCACCATATTGCGAATCTGCTTATACAAGAAACCATTTCCCGAAAAGGTAAAGGTCAAAAATTGGCCTGTCTCATCAACTGTTAGACTTGCTTCTGTGATGGTACGAACCTTGTCCTCTACACTGGTTCCAGATGCTGTAAAACCGGTGAAATCATGAGTTCCCTCTAGCTTTTTGATTGCCATCTGCATCCGCTCTACATCAAGCGGATAGGGAAAGTGAGTAGCGTAGTGACGACGCATAGGATTTTTGGGACGTCCTCTATCCACGATAAACTCATAGGTCTTGCTGTGTTTGGCATAACGGCAATGAAAATCATCGGCCACAATCTCAATTGAAATCACATCAATATCTTCTGGAGACTGGGTATCCAGAGCAAAACGGAGTTTTTCCTCATCCATCTGATAGGGCAGATCAAAATGAATGACCTGTCCCAGAGCATGGACCCCACTATCCGTCCTACCAGCACCATGAACAGCGATGGCTTGCCCCTTATTAAGTCTCGTTAAGATTTTCTCAATTTCCTCTTGAACGCTCCGCGCATGAGGCTGGCGCTGAAAACCGGCAAAGGCAAAACCATCATAAGAAATAGTTGCTTTATATCTTGTCATAACTTCTATTTTATCAGGAAATAAAAGTGTAAACAAGTTTAAAAATCAATAATTGTCTGGGTACAAAATTCCCAAAAAGAAAAACTTAGGAAACCAATCCTAAGCTCTCTTTTGAAGTGCGTACATAACAAAGATAGAAGTAACAATCAACCAGCATCCTAGAATGGTAAAGACTAACATACCGTTTTGAGTCACCAAGCCAATCGCCCCAAGAATGAAAGGTGTCGTAAAGGCTCCAAAGCTACATCCTAGCACTGCAAAAGATGTTGCCTGATTAAGGAGCTTGGCTGGGATTCTTTCAGAAAGAAGCTGAAAGACAGTGGTCAAGGCCACACTGTAGGAAAAACCTGCCACAACACTTCCAACTACCATCACACCCAATGACGGAGACAAGGCAATCACAATCTGCCCCAATCCAAAGGTGATACCTGACCAAAGGAGCAACCTTTCTTTAAACAGAGAGATAAAGAAAGAAAAACTCACACCTGCCAAGATACCAATCAACTGCATGATACTTAAAACCAAGCTCGATAACTGGGCATCCCCTAGACCTCTTTCCACCATCAGACTAGGAATACGAATGGTGATAGCTGTGTTGGTGCAGACAACAACTGCTGCTTCGACAGCTAATAGAAAAATCAAGCCTTTCATCTGTCCTGTCAAACGAGTTGTTTCGGCCTCTTTTTTCTTTGTTTCTTTCTTTTCTTTCCCATAAGGGACAAAGAGCAGATAAAGGATCAATACTAAAAATCCTGCACTGTAGGCCAAGAAGGTCACTGTCCATCCCAAGGATAAGAGTTGACCTACCACTAGAGTCAAAATCGATGCCCCGACAACTTCTGCTGATCCGCGAAGACCCAACATCTGGATCCGTGTCTTTCCATGATAGCGTTCGCTAATGATGGAAATGGCCTTGGCATTAATCATTCCAACACCCAAGCCAAATAAAATCCGCATCGCAAAGACAAAGTTGTACTCCTGATACCAGAAAGGGGCAGTTCCACCGATAGAAAGGATGAGAAGTCCTAGACTAATCTGAAGTCGCTCAGGAAATAACCGCTCCAAAAACCCATTTAAAACCAGCATAATCATAATTCCAAAAGAAGGAAGACTGACCAGGAGCTCGATTTGTTCTTTGGGATAGCCTTGATAGTAGTCAAACATGGCTGGCAGAGCACTTGAGATGGAAAAGGAGGTAATCAAAACGAGGGAGAGGGCCAAAATACTAGCCCGTTCTAAATATTGTTTCATGAATTTTCTTTCTGTATATTTCTCACTGTTGATCCTTTTAAAAGGAAGATGGCAAGAAAAGAAGGAGCCCGATTGAACTAGAGACTCCGTCCTAACTTTCCTAATAGGAAGACTATTTTCGCTTGATTTGCTTGATCAGATAGAAGATGAAGCCTGCAACCATATACGCCGCAAAAATGATCAAACACCATTTGATAACCACGTCCCAACCCTTGTTCACATTTAAAAAGAAATAAGGGAAGGGATTGTCCTTGGAATTCGGAATATTGAGTTTTAAGACCAAGCCATTAAACAAGGCAAAAATCATATAAACCAAGGGCAAGATAGTCCACAAGACTGGATCCCAGATCTTGTATTGACCCCGTTTATCAAAGAAAAGGGTGTCGGCTAAAAACCAGAGTGGAACGATATAGTGGCAAAGGAAATTTTCCACACGGTAAAAGTCTGTCGCAATCGGAGCAAGCATAAAATGGTAAATCACACAGGTAATCATGATACTCATGGTAACACCACCCTTGAGACGAAGCAAGGTCGGACTTTGCCAATTTTCACCTGAACGGCTCATCACACGGAGCAGATAGCCCGTGAAAATCGTTACCAAAAGATTGGACAACACTGTGTAGTAAAGGAGCATACCAAAGCCACCGTGCTTGGTAATCTCCAAATAAACTCCTGTAAATGCCGCTAAGAACAAGAGCACACGACTATAAAAGATAAATTTATAATTCAGTTTCATGGCTAGATTTTCTTAACAAACTCTGACTTAAGTTTCATAGCTCCAAAACCATCAATCTTACAGTCGATGTTGTGGTCACCTTCTACGATACGGATATTTTTAACGCGAGTTCCTTGTTTCAAATCCTTTGGCGCACCTTTTACTTTCAAGTCCTTGATTAAGGTTACAGTATCGCCGTCAGCCAATTTATTTCCATTGGCATCGATAGCAACAACACCTTCTTCTACTTCTTCAACTTCTGCAGGATTCCACTCATAGGCACACTCTGGGCAGACCAAGAGACTTCCGTCTTCGTAGACATATTCTGAATTACATTTTGGGCAATTTGGTAAGTTGTTCATAAGTCCTCCTAAAACTAACAATTATTCTTTAAAATTCATATGTTATTGAACAGCAACTATTATACCGTAAAATCCTACTTTTGACAATGTGTCCTAAGTCCAGTAAATAAAAAATCATGCAACTGTTTACAGTTACATGACTTTTAAAAGATGACTGGTCATGGGCACTTATCAAGCGCCTCATGATAAAAGGGGTAGCAACTATATTTTACAAACCAGGAGCTTGTCCAAGTTCTGCTGCAAGCATCCAAACTGTTTTCTCAAGTTCAGCCTTAGCACCGACAAAGATATCGTTTGTAACATCATCGCCTTCTTCATCTGTCACATCCAAAGCTTTTTGGAAAAGAGCGATGAGGTAGCGGTAAATCGCTAGAACACGTTCCAAGCTTTCTTCAACGTTACGGAATTCTCCTTCTTCTTCTTCGATTTCACTGTGTTGAAGGAATTCTGTCAAAGTTGAATAAGGTTTTCCACCAAGGGTGATCAAACGTTCACTGATTTCGTCAAGATAACCATCAAGGCTATCCATGTATTCATCCATTTTTGGATGCCATACGAGGAAACCACGACCACGCATATACCAGTGAACTTGGTGAAGGGCAATGTGAGCCACATACAAGTCCGCTACTGCTTGGTTCAATACTTCCTTTGTTTTTGCCAATGCTACTGGCGCTGTTTTAGATAATGTTGTTACGTCTTTTACTGCTTCTTTTTTCAATTCAACCATATTGATCACCTCATAATATTATTTTTGCAACCATATTTATTGATTACTATCTCAGTATACTACTCCTAGTAGACAAAAGCAAGAAAATTAACCCATATTAAAAAAGTTGTAATTGACTGATAATTTAAGAAAAATATACAGTCTTTAAAAAAAAGACAGTCTTAGCAGACTGTCTGGAATGAGCTAGATTATTTTACAAAATCAAGCAATGCCAAGAAGCTTTCAGCTTCAAGTGACGCACCACCAACAAGGGCACCGTCAACGTCTGGGCAAGCCATGTATGAAGCAACGTTTTCAGGTTTAACAGAACCACCGTATTGAACACGAACTTTGTCCGCAACTTCTTGACCAAAGTCGGCTGCTACAACGTCACGAACAACTTTACACATTTTTTGTGCATCGTCTTGTGAAGCTGATTTACCAGTACCGATAGCCCAGATTGGCTCATAAGCGATAACTGATGCAGCAACTTGTTCAGCTGTCAATCCAGCCAATGCAGCAGATACTTGAGCACCTACAAACTCAGCAGCTTTACCAGCTTCGTAAGTTTCAAGTGACTCACCACAACAGATGATTGGAAGCATACCGTTTGCAAAGATTGCTTTTGCTTTTTTGTTGATATCTTCGTCAGTTTCATGGAAGTAGTCACGACGTTCTGAGTGCCCGATAACAACGTAGTCAGTACCGATTTCTTTCAAAACTTGTGGGCTTGTTTCACCAGTGAAAGCACCTGCATTTTCAAAGTAGCAGTTTTGAGCAGCAACTTTAAGGTTTGAACCTTTAGCAGCAGCAAGAACAGCTGTCAAATCAAGAGCTGGAGCTGCGATACCTGCTTCAACAAGGTCTGATGAAGGAAGTTTTGATGCAACGGCTTCAACGAATGCTTTTGCTTCTTCTGGATTTTTGTTCATTTTCCAGTTACCAGCGATAAATGGTTTACGTGACATTTCACATACCTCTTTTTTCATTTTATTCACTATTATTCTATCATATTTATAAGGAGCTTGCAAACCTTACTCTAATTTTCAAGATTTTTCAAGCGACTAATCTTGCCACAAATTCATGGCATCGAGGAAATCAGCCGAAGCCTGAACTTGTTTGGGATTATTCGCTTCTCGCTCTGCTCGTTTGGCCTCTACTTGGGCAACAGATTGAATGCCTTCATGGCGCCAGTTTCGTAGGATTGCCTGAATATATTTCCAGTTTGGCTTGCCATTGAGAACGGCCTCTCGGAGAGCTTCCTTAATCAAATCCGCCTTAACTCCGTCTTCTTTGACAGTCTTGGAAAGATCTTCGATTTCAAATGGTGTTAATAAGCGTCCCAACTCCTGCTGAAAAGTTTCAACCAGATCCTTCAACTGATTCTGCGGGTTTGGGGCAGTTGTAGCTGGAGTTTGGCTGTCTAGTAAGCTATCCAAGCGTTCAAAAGCCAAACTAGCATCAAAAATCAGCTCAATTTCCCCATTTAGTTCAATGGTTCGATATTGTAGCAAACCATTTTCAGTCAAATTTGAAATAGATTGGTTGACATCTGCAACCTCTTTCCCAATGATTTCAGCAATCTGACTAGGTGAAACATCTCCTAGGGCTGTGGTATTTTGTAAATAGAAAAATTGCCAGACGAGAAAATCTTCGCTGGAAGGAAAGAGTTCCTTAAAATGCAAGAGCAGGGCACTTGGTAAAACCAAGTTCCCTGATTTAAAAGCGTCAAAATATGTCATAATTCCTCTTATAGATATCCAAATGCAGCCACATCATCCTCTACCTTTCTCCAGTCAAAAGGGGTTTCTTGATAAACTGCATAGTTTACCCAATTGCTGAAAAAGAGGGCAGCTGATGAAGACCAACAGAGACAAGGCGTCTCATTTACATCATCATTTTTAAAGTAGTTCTCTGGGATATGAGGGTTGAGTCCCGCCTCATAATCACGAAAATACTCTCTTGCCAAAGTGTCACGATCGTACTCCAAATGACCAAAACTATAAATTTCACGCAAATCTCGACTAGCTAGGATAGAAACCCCAACCTCAGGACCTTCTGACAGAATCTCCAGATTGGTCTTGTTTAAGATTTCTTCTTTTAAAATCTCAGTATGACGAGAATGAGGAGCTACATAGCGATCATCAAAACCTCTAAAAAGAAGGTGCCCTTCTTTTAAGGTATCCTGTGGATAAATGCCTGATAGTTTCCGATCCATCTGGTGCTTTTCAACGCCATAGCGAACATAAAGACCTGCTTGTGCTCCCCAACAGATATGGAGGGTTGAAAAAACATGCGTCTTAGACCATTTGATGACCTGCTTGAATTCCTCCCAGTAGTCCACCTCTTCAAAAGGCAAATGCTCCACTGGTGCTCCTGTGATAATCATTCCATCAAAAAAGTCATCCTTGACCTCTGGAAAGGTTTTATAGAAGGTTTCCATATGTTCGGCACGAGTTGTCTTGGAACGATGTGTTTCCATATATAAGAAATCAATATCTAATTGCAAGGGGGTATTGGCCAAATGCCGTAAGAGTTGCGTTTCTGTTACCATCTTTTGAGGCATGAGATTTAAAATCAAAATCTTCAAGGGGCGAATATCCTGATGAGCAGCCCGTTGGTCGTCCATAACAAAGATATTTTCTGTCCTTAAAATCTCCACAGCTGGCAATTTTTTATCAATTCTAATCGGCATAACCTTCTCCTAACTGTACTCTTTTAGAAATAATTGAATGTGTTTGAAGTCAAATCTCAAACACTTAGTCCTTTTATTATACTGCAAGAAGATATAGTTTTCAATTATAGTTTTTCTCTAACTAGCTATAGTTTGTTTATATAGCAGATGAAGAGAAAACAGCCCCAAGGACTGTTTTTCATTAATAATGCATAAGTACCTTGTAATCGTAATCTCCGATTTTTTCACGGCCTTTAAGCTCATCCAACTCAATCAAGAAGGCACAACCGGCTACAACTCCACCAAGTCTTTCAATCATCTCAATGGTTGCTTTGACAGTTCCACCTGTTGCCAAAAGATCATCTACGATGAGAACACGTTGACCTGGCTTAATCGCATCAGCATGCATGGTCAAGGTATCAATACCGTACTCTTTCTCATAGTCAGCAGAAATGACTTCACGTGGCAATTTCCCTGGTTTACGAACAGGTGCAAAGCCAATTCCCAACTCAAAAGCAACTGGGCAGCCCACGATAAAGCCGCGAGCCTCTGGGCCCACGATCATGTCGATCTTCTTATCGGTTGCATACTGAACAATTTCACGAACAGCGTAGCTATAAGCATTTCCATCTGCCATCAAAGGGCTGATATCACGGAAGGTAATACCTTCCTTAGGATAATTTTCAATCGTTGCGATATAATCTTTTAAATTCATCTTTTTCTTTCTTTCAAAGTTTTTTACTCTCTATTATACCACATTTTCTGTGAAAGAAGAAGAGGAAAAGCACTATTCTATTGCCCCATCAGGCTATTAATAGAGTTATTTCCCCTGGAATGAACTTATCATCAAAAAAACGAGCACATTCGTACTCGTTCTCTGATATAAACTACTGATTAAAGTGAGTTTACGTCAACCTTGATACCAACACCTTGAGTAGTTGTGATTGTCAAGTTTGTTACGTAAGTTCCTTTAGCTGTAGCTGGTTTTGCTTTTTGGATTGTTTCGTTGAAAGCTTTGAAGTTTTCAACCAATTTTTCAGCTTCAAATGATACTTTACCGATGATTGCTTGAACGTTACCTGCACGGTCAGCACGGTAAGTAATTTTACCACCTTTAGACTCTTCAACTGCTTTAGCAACATCCATTGTTACAGTACCAGTTTTAGGGTTTGGCATCAAGTTACGTGGTCCAAGGACACGTCCAAGACGTCCAACAAGAGCCATCATGTCAGGTGTAGCGATAACTACGTCGAAGTCCAACCAACCGTCGTTGATTTTCGCAACAAGGTCATCTTCACCAACAAAGTCTGCACCAGCAGCTTTTGCTTCTTCAGCTTTTGCACCACGTGCGAAAACAAGAACGCGTGAAGTTTTACCAGTACCGTTTGGCAATACCATTGCGCCACGGATTTGTTGGTCAGCTTTTTTAACGTCGATGTTCAAGTTGTAAGCAACTTCTACAGTTGCGTCAAATTTTGCAAAGTTAGTTTCTTTTGCAAGTGCTACAGCTTCTTCTACACTGTATGCTTTTGTGCTGTCGATTTTTTCAAGAGCAGCACGAAGTTGTTTGCTTTTTTTAGCCATTTTCTATTCTCCTTGTAAGTGGTTCAATCGATTTTCATCTCCCACGTCACTTCTCGAAATGATGAAGTCTTGCGGGTTATATTGGGGGTGTTATTGATTAGTCAACAACAGTGAATCCCATAGAACGAGCAGTACCTTCGATCATACGCATTGCAGACTCAATGTTTGCTGCGTTCAAATCTGGCATCTTAGTTTCTGCAATTTCTTGTACTTGTGCACGAGTAACTGTAGCAACTTTAGTTTTGTTAGGTGTACCTGATCCTTTTTCAACACCTGCAGCTTTTTTCAAAAGAACAGCAGCTGGTGGTGTTTTTGTAACGAAAGTAAATGATTTGTCTTCGTATACTGAGATAACAACTGGAATGATCATACCAGCTTGGTCAGCTGTACGAGCGTTGAACTCTTTTGTGAATCCCATGATGTTGATACCAGCTTGACCAAGAGCAGGTCCAACTGGTGGAGCTGGTGTAGCTTTACCAGCAGGGATTTGCAATTTTACAAGTTTTTCGACTTTTTTAGCCATTTTTAAATCCTCCTTTGTGGTTTTGGCGGTAATTAGAGATTTTTACCTCCCACAAGTATGCTTTACACATACTTTTCCATTATACACTATTTATCTAAAAATGCAAGAGAAAACTTTCGTTTTTAATCGACGTAATCGCCGCCTTCAAAGCCATAGTACTCTTCTAAACTGAGACCACTTGCAGCAATTTCTTTGGCCTCTTTTCCGACGTAGCGAAGATGCCATTCTTCCGCCATGTAGCCAGTCTCTTTTTCCTTGCCTTTGAGATAGCGAACAACAAAGCCAAAGTCAGCCGCATGATCCAAGAGCCACTGGGCTGCCTTTTCTTCAGTAACTAAATCACCATCTGTCCCAATAAGGTCAAAAGCAAGACCTGTTTGGTGTTCACTATAACCTGGGCGAGCTGAGTAGCGATCAGCAGCTTCCTTACCATCTTGATTCACATAGTCTTGATAAAGTTTGGTTTGAGTTTCATAACTTCTAAAACCACTGTAGTGATCGCTGATTGGGTAGCCCGCTGCTTGCATTGCTGCAATGAGTTTCAGCAACTCTGCTTTAGCTGTTGGATTTTCTCCTGGATTATAGTCTTTTGACAAAGGATAGTGCTTATTAGCTATGACGATTTCATCGTACTTCCCTTGAATACTATAGTAGTCTCCCTTATTGACAACTTCTGCCTTCTTCTGACTAGAGGCTTGGGATTTGCTCCCTACAGTTCCTTCAGGTTGACTAGTTTGTTCCGTTTTTTGAGTGTTTTCTTCATTTTTAGGTTTTTCTTGAGAACATGCTGCTAGGGTTACTGCTAGCAAACCTGATAAAACGATGTATCTTTTTTTCATTTTTTCTTCCTCTCTTAGGCCATGTGCTTCTCTAATTCATCGGATAAGGCTTTAATCATTTGTTCCAACTCATGGGATTTCACTTGGCAATCTTCTGACGCCATTTCTTCCCAGGGCACCCACCAGACTGGACCACGGCCATTAAGCCCATGCCCCTTCATATCACCTGACCGTCTTGGAAAGAGGTGCCAGTGAGCGTGGGCATCTCCATTTCCTAGAAGTTCGATGTTCATCTTTTCAGCTTTAAACGCTTTGGCGACTGCTTCTTGGACTAAACTCATTTCCTCTAGAAAACGCAGTTTTTCAGAAGTCTCCATATGGTGGAGTTCTGTTATATGTTCTTTTGCCAGAAATAAGGTATAGCCCTTAAAGTATTGGTGATCCCCAATAACAACATAGCCTGTTTCTAGTTCTTTTACAAAGTAGGGATTTTTCCCCGCTTTAATTAGGTCTATCCGCTCACAAATAAGACACATGAGTCTCTCCTTTCAACTCTAATAAGTTCAAAATATCTTGAGCCTGACAGCTCGGGATTAGCTATACTTGCATTCTCAAGCACATAGGGATTAAATCACTCACTGTCAATCCCTGCTTTATTTACCCCTCGGATATCCACTGCTTCAAAGTCGAGAAGGATGTGATTAAGGTCAAAAAGTCGGTGTTCATAGGTCATCATTCCCCTCCCTCTTATCTTTGTGAAATAATTTTTGAATCTTATTAAAAAATGGAATAACTGTAAAATTATCTATAAAGCGTCTCTTACTTAACTTAGGTCCCTGTAGTTTTCTATATTCTTCGATATAAATTGTAGATACCTTACCAATTTCACTTTCTCCGAAGATAATAGCTTTTAAAAATATTACACCAATACTTAAACAAAGTGAAACTATTCCAACAATAAGAACAATAGATAAATTTTTATACAAATAATACGATATTACAGTATCAACTGCGACAATATAGAAAAGGCACACTGTAATAAATATTCCAGATCTTCCATCATCACTTTCATCAACACTAAATTCTGGGAGTAAAAAAATTAAAATTACAACAAGCAGCAAATAAGCCAATAACAAAGAGGGTCCAGTAGGTTGTTCTATAAAACTCTGATACCCAAAGTAAATGAAAAATAGCTGAAGTAATAACATCGCATACTGAAATAAATAAAACCATATTTTAGCTGAACTTATAAGCGGAATATTTTTTTCTACTTTTATATCTAGTAATCGTTTAGCAATTTGTATCCGATGAGCTAGTTCTTTTAAATCCTCTATTTGAAGTATTTGAGAAGCAAGTTTTTTCTCTATAATTTCTATTTGATACCATATATATCCATCATCTTCTATCCACTGATATTTTCCAAAAGTTTTTATTTTTCGTCCATACGGATTAATGTTTTGAGAAATTTTAAAAAGTAGTTTTTCTAAATCTGGATTAGTAATTCCTTTATCTACCAGTTCATCGGCATAAACAACTAGTTCTTTAAAGTTTTCTTGTTTATTTTCATACACATACTTACGATATTCCTCTTTTTTCTTTTGGAAATAAGCATACAAACCCGAAACTAACCCCGTTATTATAGCAGGCGTTGCTAATTGTTTCAGCATTTCAAACATAATACTTTATCGCCCCTTTACTCCACCAAGGTGCTCTTGAGATAGGCGTCTACCATACGCTCAGTCGCCACGACCGAATCAATGTGTGTTCGTTCGTAAGAGTGACTGGATTCAATACCAGCTCCAAGGAGGGCGTGTTTGACCTCTGCTCCTGCTGACATAGCTGCTGAAGCGTCCGATCCATAAAATGGATAGATATCCAGCTTAAATGGAATATCTTGCTCTTTCGCCAAAGCTACTAAGTGTTGACGGAAGTCATAGTGATAAGGACCAGAAGCATCCTTGACACAGATAGATACTGTGTACTCATCCGTCTGTTGGTCATCGCCCATAGCTCCCATATCTACAGCTAGATATTCCACTACCTGAGCTGGAATATTGGAGTTGGCACCGTGACCCACCTCTTCGAAGACTGAAAAAGCAAAATGAGTTGTTACTGGCAATTCAATCCCCTCTTCCTTGTAAATACGAAGAAGATTGAGCAAAATTGCTGCGCTGACCTTGTCATCCAAGTGTCGAGACTTGATAAAACCAGTTTCTGTCACAACTGTTCGCGGATCGAAACTAATAAAGTCTCCAACCTCAATACCCAAGGCGCGGGTTTCTTTTTCATTGGTTACTTTTGCATCCAAACGCACTTCCATATTGTCCTGAGTACGTTCAGCAGTTCCTGCATCCTTGTAGACATGGCAAGATGTCTGGTGGATGAGGATAGTTCCAGATACCGTTTTACCTGTACTAGCCACATGAACCGTACAGTTCTCTCCCTCAATCATGTTCCAAGGGAAACCACCGATACGATCCAATTTGAGACGGCCATCCGGTTTGACAGCACGGACAATAGCACCCAGCGTATCCACATGGGCAGTCACATAGCGGTGTTGGTCATCATTTTGACCTTTAATAGTAACATTGACACCACCCTTAGCAGTTCGAATAGGCTGGTAACCAAGCTCTTCTAAAGTATGGACTAGGTAGTCTGAAATCTCACGAGTAAAGCCCGTTGGAGATGCAATAGCAGTTAATTCTTTGATATAGTTTACAGTTTGATTCATTTCTTCACCTCTTTCCTACCATTATAACATTTTTCTAGTCAGACTCCTTCTCAAAAGGAGAAAAACTGTGTTTAGTTGCTTTCACTATAGATCCATGTTATAATACAAATACTTTGATTATGAAAGGAAAGTAATAGATATGAAATCATACTTTAAAGTATCACTAGCCCTTGTGGCTTCACTTGTCCTCCTGCTCGGATGTTCCAAACAAGCATCAACTACTGCTAGCAGCAGTACCAAAGAAGACACAACAACTCAGTCAAGCGAGACCAAACAAAGCAGCCAACAATCATCTGAAAAGAAAGAAACAACTAAAACACATACCTTTGTAAACAAAAGCAATTCTGGAATCACTTCTACCTTGATTTATACTGTAGAAGGGGACAATGTTATCAAGCAATCAGCTAATAACATTGCTGATCCTGAAATCCTTGGTGCAACTCCAGAAGATGTCAAGAGTTTTATCGAAGAAAAGTACAAAGGTTATAATGGACTCAAAGGTGTTAAACAAACGATTGAAATCAAAGATGGTAAAGTTGTTCAAGATCTAGAAGTTGATTTCTCAGTTGCAAGCATTAGCGAACTTAGAAAAGCACTTCCTGAAGAATATTCTGGTATCGGTAATCGTGTCAGTTTCTCAAATTCTAAAAAAGCACTGGAAAAAATGGGATTCACAGAAAAGACGAACTAATCTCCCAAAATTTCATATAGACTAGTGTAGGTCCACCCCAAAAGTTAGACACAACTCTGACTCTTGGGGTATTTTACTATATTCCTAACTGATGAGTCCGATAGATTCCTCCAAATCCCATAAAAAGTGCATTTAAAACTTCCCACTTTTCAATCCATACGATAAAAAATTTTTGAAACAGATAGAGACAAAACTTTAATCGTCAGACTAGTTTCTGTTCATTGTCATGTCAAATCAGATGAGAGGGGAGGTCTAGTTGATTTTGTAGTAGAATCATGTTATAATACAAAATACTTTGATTATGAAAGGAAATTTTATGAAAACTTTTGTTAAAACTTCACTAGCCCTAGTGGCTTCACTTGTCCTCCTGCTCGGATGCTCCAAACAAGCATCTACACCTGCTAGCAGCAGTACCAAAGAAGACACAACAACTCAGTCAAGCGAGACCAAACAAAGCAGCCAACAATCATCTGAAAAGAAAGATGAGACAGAAACCCACACATTTGTTCACAATAGCAATCCCGGAAGAACTTCTACCTTGACATACACTGTTAAGGGGGATGATGTTGTAAAACAAGAAGTCTATAATGTTTTTGACCCTGAAATACTGGACAAGTCAGCAGAAGAGATTAAAGAACTTATCGTGAAAACTTATAAAAAGGAGGAAGGACTTAAAGGCATTACACAAAATATCGAATTCAAAGATGGAAAAGTCATCCATAGCATGGAGGTTGACATGACTGTTGTGAATCTCGAAGAGATGAAAAAAGCAATGCCAAATGAAGTTTCTGGCTCTGGAAGCCGTGTAAGTTTCCTAAAAACTAGAAAAATGCTTAAAGAGGCTGGTTATACTGAACAAACCAACTAACGAGTCGTGCTTATACAAAAAATTCTTGGTCGTTGACCAAGAATTTTTTTATTCCATCTCAAAAACATCACTCTCTTGTTTGTTTGGTAGAACCAGCGAAAGCAAGATTCCGATAATAGCTGGCACTAGCCATGGAAGAGAGGCTGACGCAAACGGAAGGGCATTAATCAGATTTTCAAGAAACTCAATCTTAAAGGAACTTCCAAGAACGCTTGCAAGAGCAATAGCTGTAACAAGGCTAATGGTTAACTGCATGCCCGGTTTTGATAAGGGTACAAACTTATTCACAATCACGATCATCACAATGGAGATGGTGATTGGGTACAAGATTACAAGTACTGGCACTGAGTACTTAATGATTGCATCAAGGCCAAGATTAGCAATAGCAAACCCAATCAAGGTAAAGGCAGTTGCATAGACCTTGTAACTGATTTGTGGGAAACGTCCGTTAAAGAACTCTGCTGTCGACACAATCAAGCCAACTGTCGTTGTGAAACAGGTTACAGTTACCATAACAGCAAGAAAGAGCTGAGCTGTTGAACCAAAGATTTCCTGAGTTGCTTGTGACAAGATATAAACGCCTGGTGTTCCACCCTTCATCACTTCTGCTGGTACTGGGAAATGATTTCCAAGGAATCCTAAACCGATGTAGAGAGCGCTAAAGGCAAGAGCTACCACAATACCAACAACCCAAATAGTTGAGATGTATTCTTTCTTACTTGAAAATCCAAGTTGTTTCAAGGTTTGAACAGCAATCACACTAAAGGCCACTGAAGCAAGAGCATCCAAGGTATTATAACCTTCTAGGAAACCTGTACCAAAGGCAGAAGCTTGATAAGCAGCTGACGCAGTTTGAGGACTTGTTCCACCGTATTTGAAGGCACCTAGTACAACCAAGATAACGATCAACAAAGCAAAGACTGGTGTCAAGATTCGTCCGATACGGTCCAAAATCTTTGATGGATTGAGTGAAATCAGATAGGCTGCGGCAAAGTAAAGCACGGTAAAGATAATCAATCCTAGGCCTTTATTTGCTTCAGACAAGAGGGGACTAATCCCAACTTCGTAAGCTGTTGTTGCTGTACGTGGAATGGCAAAGAAGGGGCCAATCGATAGATAGAGGACTGCAAGATAAAGTGTCGCAAACCAAGGTGAGATTTTCTTAGAAATCTCGTGAATGTATCCTTTAGGATTGAGCGTTCCGATGATGAGCGTTAGGACAGCAATCCCAACACCCGAAAATACAAAACCTGCGATGGCAGGAAGAAACTGTTCTCCAGATAGGGCACCTAGAGAAGGCGGAAAAATCAAGTTCCCCGCACCAAAAAATATTCCAAACAGGAGCAAGCCTGTTAGGGCACCTTTTTTAGCCATAAAAATCTCCTTCATATTTCTAAAATACTGACCTAGTATACCATGATTAAGACTCTGAAAAAAGTATCCAAAATTAATCATTGAATGTTTTCAATATTTTTAAAAATAAGAATTATCTAAAAACAAAATCCCTCACTCAGTTGGAACCGAGCAAGGGAAGACTAGGATCTATCGCCATATAGGTTTAAAGATTTTCAAAGACCGTCATTCCGCCTTGGACATTGATAACGTCATAACCTTGTTCAGCTAGAAATTGACAAGCACGTGCTGACCTCATCCCAGATTTACAAATCACGTAGTAAAGCTGGTCTTTGTCTAGTTGTTCATAAGTATCAGCCAATTGACTGAGAGGTAAATTACGAGCACCTTCTAAATGAAGAGACTCAAACTCATCTACTTCTCTCACGTCCAGCACAGAAAGTGAACTATTCTGGTAAAGCTGGTAAAAATCGTTAAAAGTAATTTCTTTCATTTTGTTTCTCCAAGAATCTTTTGAATTCTTTTTTTCAAATCGGGCATCACTTCTGACTCAAACCAAGGATTCTTAGCCATCCAAATTTGATTACGAGGAGAAGGGTGAACTAGAGGAAAATAGGTTGGTAAGTAGTTCTGGTAATGTTTTACCCGTTCTGTCACCTTGCCACTAACTTTCTCATGTAAATAATAGGCTTGGGCATATTGCCCAATCAAGAGAGTTAATTGGATATTGGGCAATTCTTGCAAGAGTTGTGGGTGCCATTTTTCGGCAAAGCCTTTACGGGGGGGAAGGTCGCCCGATTTTCCATGTCCTGGGAAATAAAAGTCCATGGGAATAACTGCAAACAAGCCCGAATTGTAAAAGGTATCTTCATCTACACCTAGCCACTCACGCAAGCGATCGCCACTCTTATCCTTCCAATAAATCCCAGCTTCTTGCGTTTTAAGCCCAGGAGCCTGACCGACAATATTGATGCGGGCAGTCTTTGGCGCCGCAAAGAGAGGTTCAATTCCGCGTTCTGTATAGCTGGTATTCTGCGGATCCGCCATAATGGCTTGCTTGATTCTTTCAATTTGAGACATCTGTTTACCCTCCAAAAAGAAGTCCAAGCATAAAATCTCAGACTTCTATCGTTTTATTTGATCAATTCATAGATAGCTTCTGCATAGATTGCTGCTGCTCGGAAGAGATCGTCCAAGGCGATAAATTCGTTGGCTTGGTGCATGGTATCGATTGAGTCCGGGAACATAGCACCGTAGGCAACCCCACGTTCCAGCAAGCGACCAAAGGTACCACCACCGATGACTTGCTCGTGACCTTTAAGACCAGTTTGTTTTTCATAGACATTCAACAAGGTTTGCACAAGCGGATCTTCCATTGGCACGTAGTGAGGTGTGTGACCGTGTTCAGAAAGGCTAACAAAAGCAACTGGCAAGTTTTCAAGGATTGACTGGATCTGCTCTGGGCTTGTTCCTTTTGGATAACGGAAGTTAAGGGCAATGGTATTGTCAGCACTTGCTTCGTCAAAGCGGAAGACACCCGCATTCATAGAAAGGGAACCCATCTTTTCATCTACATGAGCAACCTTGAGATTTTCACCCTCATGGTCATTCAAGAGAATCTTACCAGCGATGTCAAGATAGTCTTTTGCAGGTCCAGCAAAGTCGAACTGGCTGAGGAAGAGTGCCAGGTAGGTCGCACCATTGACACCTGAAGCAGGCATAGCACCATGGGCTGATTTACCAATGATGGTCACCTTGTATTTGCCAGATTCTTCTTTGATTTCTCCTCTGAGTGTGTGTTCTGCAACAAAGGCATCTAGTTTCCCTTGCAAGTCAGCCAAGTCACCTGAAACGACTGCTGTTGCTGATTCAGGTACCATGTTTTCACGCAATCCACCTGTGAAACTGTGAAGACGAGCAGCACCTGTATTTTCACCTGCAAAATGGAGGTATTCCGTGATATTTCCTTTTTCACCATTGATGATTGGGAACTCAGCGTCTGGAGAGAAACCGAAGTCTGGTTTTGCAAGTCCTACGTGCTCAAAGTAATAGTCCATGTCTGCCCAGCCTGATTCTTCATCTGTTCCGACGATGAAACGAACTTTTTTAGAAGTTGGAAGCCCCAATTCTTTGATGATTTTCAAACCATAGTAACAAGCTGTTGTAGGCCCCTTGTCGTCTGAAGCTCCACGCGCATAAAGGCGACCGTCTTTGATAGTTGGTGTATAAGGGTCCGTGTCCCAACCGCTACCAGCTGGCACCACGTCCATGTGAGCAAAGATTCCGAGAACTTCTTCTCCTTCACCAAACTCAAAATGTCCTGCGTAGTTATCAACATTTTTAGTTGGATAGCCATCACGGTCTGCGATTTCAAGGAATTTTTCCAAGGCTTTTACTGGACCAGGTCCAAATGGATGCTCAGCATCGGCTTTGCTGTCATCACGTTCTGAGTTGATTTCCAAAAGGCTAAACAAGTCAGCCAAGAGGTCTTCTTTGCGTTTTTCTACTTCTGCTGTAAAATCAATAACTGTCATTTTTTCTTCCTATCTCTTCTCGATAATTTCATCTACTGGCAAGCGGTAGCTTGGTTCCAATTTCTCATCTGTGTATCCAACTGTGATCAAGAGTTCTGGACGGAATCGGTCTTCAATGTCCAAAACTTCGTTGGCTTTTGATTTGTCAAATCCAAGAATAATGTTAGAACCGATTCCTTGGTCTGTCAGAGCAAGAACCAAGTTCATGGCAACCAAACCTGCATTGAGGGCTAGGTAGTCGCTGACTTGTTGTTCACTGTAACGCGCAAATTCAGCTGGCAGATTCTTCATAAAATATTGAAGTTGCTCTTCAGAGAAGTTATTAGCGCCGCCAACTCGGGCAATCTTACGAGCACGTTTAGCCAAATCTGTGTCGGTAAACAAGGCAATGGTTACAGGTGCTGCTGATACCTGCTCAAAGTTCGAACCATAAGCCAATTTTGCCAATTCAGCATTTTTCTCACGAACAACCACAAACTTCCATGGCTGGCTGTTGTGGGCACTTGGGGCCAAGGTTGCGATTTCGATAGCCGTACGCACATCTTTGGGATCTACCGGTTTATCAGTAAAATGCTTAGTCGCATGACGTTTTTTATTTAATTCAAGAAATTTCATAATCGATTTCCTTTTCTAATTCTACTGCATCCATTCTACCATATTTTGAAAGAGCTTGCAGAGATTTTTCATAGAAAGAAATTGGAACACGGATGAAGTCCTGGATTTAAACTTATCATTAAAATCAGATTTTTCCTCATCCAGTTCCAACTAATTTTCAGGGGTTTTAAGAAACTAGTCTACCTTATATTCTGACTTTATAGCCTCCAAAAATTTCTTCACATCCTCAACATACCCATGCTTTTCAATTAAACTAGCTAAGAGTTCTAGATTGTGCCCCCGATAGTTGTCATCTCGGCGTAGTTCTTCATACATTTCGATAAAAGGAAGCCCCTTGGACTTGGCCAATTCTAACTCTGCTTCATAGTCATAAGCAACTTTTCGGAATAGAATGTTTACTAATTCCCCATATTCTACTTCTATCACAGCATACTGAGCACGGTGATTTTTTAACGCCTCCCAATTAAAATAGGGCATGCCAATCGACCCTGGATTGATGATTTGTTGCCCTTGACTGCCATAACGAAGCAACTGCTTGTGAACATGACCATAGACTGCCACATCAACTTCATCATCTAGGAGTTGGTCAAATTTCTCTGTATCATTCTCAACTAGCAAGTCACCACCATAGTTCTTATTTGGCAAATTATGAGAAAGAGAAAAACGCAGTCCGTCAACTTCTCTCTTTTCTAGCATAGGTAAGCTTCGTAGCCAGTCAATCGTTGCAGGATCCATTCGCTCCATCAAATACTGCGTCATACGCAAGAGCTGGACTTCCTGTGGGTCTTCCAAGCCATATTGCCCATCTAAAGCCTCAAGGACACAATCATCCCAATTGCCTCGAACACTTGTAGTGATAGAAAGTTCCTTTAACAGAGCGACCAAGTCATTTGCACCTGGACCAGGGAGGAAAATGTCTCCCATGAGCCAGTATTCACTGACTCCTTGTGCTTTAGCATCTGCAATCACTGCTTCTAAGGCAGTCACATTTCCATGAATATCTGATAAAATTGCGATTTTATGGTTCATCATAATCTCCTTTTGTTTGGTAGTCCACTCTTTCTTCCGCCACTTGAGCCAATTCCACTTCTTCCTGAGGGTTCAACTTTCTTTTCACATCTTCTGCGACTGCTCTTGGCACACCCACTTCGACAATTTCATCCACACTAGCTTCCTTGATTTTAGTGAGAGATTTAAAATGCTTCATGAGATTCTGTTTGCGTTTAGGTCCCAGACCGTCAATCCCATCCAGTTGTGAAGAAAAGGAATTTTTTGAGCGCAGTTGGCGGTGGAAGGTGATAGCAAAGCGGTGCACCTCATCCTGGATGCGTTGGAGGAGAAAGAATTCTTGAGAATTGCGAGACAACTCCACCACTTCCAGTGGATCTCCAAAGAGCAGTTCATGGGTTTGGTGCTTGTCATTCTTTTGCAGACCTGCAATTGGGATATCCAAACCTAGCTCTTCTTGGATGACTTGCTTTGCGATATTGACTTGACCTTGTCCCCCATCAATCACAATCAAATCTGGCGGGGTTAAACCATCACGTTGAACTCGGCCATAACGTCTGCGAATAACCTCTCGCATACTAGCATAGTCATCTGGGCCAACAACCGTTTTTATCTTGTACTTTCGGTAGTCTTTTTTACTCGGTTTGCCATTGACAAAGACCACCATAGCTGAAACAGGACTGGTTCCCATGATATTAGAGTTATCAAAGGACTCGATACGGACTGGGGTCGGGATTTGGAGCAAGCGTCCCAGATTTTCAATAGCTCCTTGGGTCTTTTCGACTGATTTTTCTAGCAGATTGAACTTCTGCTCCAGACTAACACGGGCATTTTTGATGGCTAGATTGACCAGTTGTTTTTTTTCCCCACGTTGGGGTTTGAGAATCTTGGTATCCACCAAGGCCTTGACGGCTTCTTCGTCAATATCCTGCGGAATCAATACTTCATTGGGAACCAGGTGAGATTTTTCTTGATAGAATTGTCCCACGTAGGTCAAGAAGTCCTCATCTGGATCATTGTAGTAGGGGAAAAGATTGACATCCCGCTCGATGAGTTTTCCCTGACGGACAAAGAAAACCTGAACACACATCCAGCCCTTATCCACATAGTAGCCAAAGACGTCCCGATTTTGCAAATCTTTAGCCATGACCCTTTGCTTGGTCCGAAGTGTTCCAATCGCCTGAATCAGGTCACGGTATTCCGCCGCACGTTCAAACTCCATACTTTGAGCTGCGGATGCCATCTTCCCCTTGAGGTCATCGATGATTTTGTCATCCTGTCCTTTTAGGAAATCAGAAACCTCCTGAGCCATGGACTTGAAATAAGCCTCATCTTTCTGACAGATGGTGTGGGCCATACATTGGCCGATATGGTAGTAAAAACAAACCTTAGACGGCGGGTTGGTACATTTCCGAAAAGGAAAAATCCGATCCAGTAGTCGCTTGATTTCATTGGCCGCTCCCACATCAGGATAAGGTCCAAAATAAAGACCTCCGTCCTTTTTGACCTGACGGGTGATAATCAAGCGAGGATAACGCTCATTGGTGATTTTGATGAAGGGATAGGACTTATCATCCTTGAGCATAATATTGTACTTGGGCTTATTTTCCTTAATCAGGTTGATTTCTAGGAGAAGTGCCTCAATATTGGACTCAGTGACGATAAATTCAAAATCCACAATTTCAGACACCAGAGCCTCCGTCTTGGTATCATGACTTCCACGGAAATAAGACCGCACGCGGTTACGCAGATTTTTAGCCTTTCCTACATAGATAATGGTGCCATTTTTATCCTTGTGAATGTAACAACCAGGGCTGGTCGGCAAGAGCTCTAGTTTTGATTTGATCAAGTTATTCATAGTTCCATTATAACAAAAAGGCCGTAACAGGACGAACAAAAAGCCCCACCAATCACTTGATGGAGGAGCTTTGATTTCATTTCAGATTGCACCGACTTCATCTAGTCGCTTCTGGTATAGAGTTCTTGAACAGCCTTCACATCCTGAGGCTGAATTCCATAGTAAGAACCTGCTGGCTGCATGACAGAAGTTTCGTTGGTATGATCCAATCCGATGGCATGCCCCAGCTCGTGCTCCGCCGTGTGCACGATCCGTTCATAAGAATAACCATAGTTTGGATTGGATAGATAATAGTGATTCAGGCGAACCGTTACAGATATAAATTGTTTGGTTAACAAATTGGTTTGACTCTCGGCTTGACCTGCTACAGCAGTCGATCCATCATTCATTTCACTTGCCACAATATCTGCCTGACTAGGATCCGCAACCACCTCAAAGGTAAAGGCTCCCGTTTGATTCCAGTTTTTTATGGCTTCTGCATAGGCACCTTGAAAGGTCTCATCCATTTGAGGCTCAATATAGATGCGAGCTGAAGCTTGAGCCCACTTGCCTTCTGCATGTTGGTGACTGTCTGTCTGAGACAAGACTTCCAGCGTTCCCGTCTCCTTCCATTGATTCCAGCCACCTTGACCAATCTTGCTCATTTTTTCAACCTGATTGACCGCAGAATGAAAATCACCAGACAGATACCAAACCACTCCAAAGGCAATGAGCAGTAGAATGACCACAGTCCAAACCAGACGCCAGAAGAAACGCCAAATTCCCAAAAGAAATCGGAACAATAATCGAATAATCCAGAACATGACGCCCCACCTTTCATAAAAATAAGAACCTATCTTGAAATCACATTTTCCTTGATCAAGATAGATTCTCTATTTTACTGAAGAAAGCTGAAAGAAACCTAAAACTAAGATAAACGTTCTTCCAAGACAAAGTCAATTGGTAGAGTAGCCAAAAAACGTTCCAATTGTTTTTCCCAGTAGTACCACTCGTGCTTACCTAGACTATGACTATAGGTCACCTCAAAACCAAGTTTTTTGAGGTTTTTCACTGCGAGATTATTGGCAGAGTAGAGATAGTCTTGCTCTCCACACCAAGCCCATAGTTTAGTCTTTTTATCGGATTTTGCAGCCATGCTTTCAAGCGAATGAGGACTAGCTGTCCAGTCTTTAATCTCTCCAAAAACTCCTCGCCAGTATGCAAGTGACCCCAGATCCTGACTTTCAGGAGAAAATTCCTGAAAACTGAGTGCACCAGAAAAACTAGCCGCATGAGAAAAACGATTTGTCGATAGAGCGAGTTTGAAGGAACCGTATCCACCCATGGATAGGCCTGCTATGAAAGTTTTTTCTCGCTTGCTGGTCATATTGGGGAAGAAACGTTTCATTACCTGAGGTAACTCTTCTGCTAGAGCTGTATAGTAGTTATAGCCATACTGAGTATCTGTGTACCAGCCATTGCTAGTATTGGGCATGATAACAATGAGATTGGTCCCACGCAACAAGCGCTCGACATTGGTACGTTTGAGCCAGCTATTTTGGTTTCCTGACATTCCGTGCAAAAGATAAAGAACAGGAATATCCGTGCAATCTGGTTCAGTCACCCGACTAGCATCTGGATAGAGTACGGTAACGCCCCACTCCATATCCAAAACTTTTGAGTAATACTCAATATTCATAACTGCCATGGTTGTCTCCTTTTACTATTCTATAAGAAAAAGCCGAATTTCGACTTTTTCTGTAGGTATTCTGCTTATTATTTTGCTTCCATCACGACTGGCAAGATTGCCGGGCGACGCTTGGTTTGATCAAAGAGGTACTTGGTCAGATTGTCGCGAACCTTGCCTTTGAGATCTGCCCAATCAAAGTCATCACCTTGAAGATACTCTTCTACCGTTTGGTTAATCAATTCTGAACTTTCACGGAGAATGTCACGACTCTTCTTGAGATAAACGAATCCACGCGTGTGAACACGGGCCTTAGCCACAATTTTCTTCTCACGACGGTTGACAGTGATCGCCACGATAAAGATTCCATCCTCTGACAAGACCTTACGGTCACGAAGGACGACATTTCCAACATCCCCGATGGCATTTCCGTCAATCAAGACATCCCCAGCAGAAACAGCTCCAGCTGGAACAAAGTCTCCATGTTCATAAGACATGGTCGTTCCCTTTTTAGGGATGAAGATGCGTTCTGGCAACATTCCAACTGCCATGGCAGCCTTGGCATGCGCATCTAACTCACGGTACTCTCCTTGGATAGGGAAGAGGTAGTTTGGTTGCAAAAGATTGATCATTAACTGCAAATCACGCGCATTCCCATGTCCGGATACTCGCAAGCTTTGGGTAATGAGTTTCACCACACCACCAGCTTGGTAGATCATGTTTTCAACACGCGCCATGACAGCTTCTTTTGCGATAGATGGAGTGGTTACGATATAGACCAAGTCCCCATCTTTGATTTCCACATAACGGTGGCGTCCAATGGACATCTTGCGAAGTCCATTAATCGGCTCACCCATACGGCCCGTCTCAAGGATAATCAACTCATGGTCGTCAAAACGAGACATTTCTTTGGGTTTAATCAAGAGACTTTCATTGGCTAGAGACAATTTTTTGAGTCGAATCGCAGTGCGGACGATATTTTCAATATCAAATCCAGTCAAAACAACTCGGCGACCTGTATCTGCTGCAGCATCAAAAACCTGCTGGATACGAGAAAGGTTGCTGGCAACTGCGGCAACGATGATACGACCTTCCCAATCTGCAATGGTCTGGGTAATTTCGTCTCCAACTTCACTCTCACTCGCCACCTGGATATTGCTGTCTGCATTGGCTGAATCACTGAGGAGCGCCAAGACACCATCACGACCGATTTCTGCCAAACGAGCAAAATCCGTCGCATAGGATTCGCTAGCTGTCTGGTCAAACTTGAAGTCCCCTGTATAAACGATGCTACCTTCAGCTGTTTTCAGGACTATTCCCAAACTTTCTGGGATAGAGTGAGTTGTACGGAAGAAGGAAACCACAGTCCCTCCAAAATCAATCTCCGTATCTTCATCAATCACATGGAAGTCATTGAATTTCTTAACCGTATCATTTCCTTTGACAAAGAGTTTGGCCAACTCAATGGTCAACTCAGAACCAAATACAGGCACCTTAGCCTCTGCCAAAAGATAAGGCAGGGCACCAATAGCATCCGCATGTCCGTGGGTCAAAAAGACCCCTGCAATACGATCTCTATTTTCAAAAAGGTAGTCCATATTTGGAATGACGACATCAACACCTAGTTGTTCATTTTCAGGGTATTTAAGCCCTGCATCCAAAACAAAAATTGAATTGCCAATCTCAGCGATGTACATATTTTTCCCATTTTCTCGTACACCACCTAGTGTTGTTAAACTAATATTACTCATTTTTCCTCCGAAACTTCATTTATCTTGATTATAGGGTGAATTCACCCTCTTATTCTAAAAGTTCTAAAACTTTCAGCCGAATCTTTTCCTACCATTATACCATTTTTTTGATTATTTTCAAAATGAAGATCGGATTTTAACTAGAGATTAATCACTACTGTGAATCAAATCTTTTTACTTTGACTTCTCTTTTGGAGACTTCATCTAAGATAATAGAACGATTATACCATCAAAAATATGGATTTTCTGAATCAGTTTGATTTCAGATACCTTTCTCGAACTCTAAATTTCTCTTTTAGTTCAAAACAAGTTAAATTCTTGCCCTTCGCCTCTCGACTTGAGAACTTTTTTCTACAAAGACATGATTTATCTACATGCAAAAGCGAGAATTTCCTGTTCGCTACAGAATCTAAAAATTTTCAGCAATTAGCCACTAAGATGGTGGGTAACGATAGGAAATTTTTTCAAAAAGAAAAAAGACTTAGAAATTCTAAATCTTTTTATCATCTTTAGTTTGGATAGATATAAGTGACGTTTCCTAAAAATTCGTGTGGATTAAAGAAGCCACGATAATTTGCAATCTGCTTTTGACGTCTGTAGTTTGCTTCCAATACCTGGATAGAGTTTTCACTTTGCACATCTGTTACATAAGCAACGTGGCCATATTCACCACCGTCCCAAACGGCGATCGCTCCTACTACTGGAACACTTCCTGTCTTATAACCTTGAGCACTCGCGTAGATTGCCCACGTGTTGGCATTTCCCCACCAGTTGCTAGCCCAAGGCGCCAATTCTTTCACGCCCCATGTACACTGACCAACAGGATAAGAGTTTCCATAGTTTGTAGGAGTCTTTTCGACAACATCCTCTGTATCTGATACCACGTTTGCAGTGCTAGCCGGAGCACTGTAGGTAGAGTTAGCCTGAGTGGAACCACTCACTTCCAATACATCGCCTGGGTGGATAGTGTCAAAGATGGTTTTTCCATTCAAAGATGCCAACTCATGCGGATCCATGCCGTTTGCAGTTGCAATGGCATAAAATGAATCACCATCTTGGACAACGTAAGAGTTGGCATGAACAGTTTGAGCCCCAACTGTAGCTAAAATAGCCGTAGAAGTCAAACCAAGAGTCAGTTTCGTAACTGTTTTTTTCATAACTAGGTTCCCCTTATATTTTCTTGATAAGAAAATCATACTTGATTTACATGTCAGTTAGTTTAGAGTTATATTTTAGTCATGTTACAAAAATTTATACTTTTACTACATAAGGTTTAAAAGCAGACATCGTATAAAGTGATAGAAGAGAATAGAAAATGAATCATTTTCCCCAATCTTTATATCAGTAGACCACTCAAAAGACCGTCTTATCAACCACTCCCACATCAAGCATTTATCCGACAAAAAGAGACCGAGATTGGTCAGCTCAGTCCCTTTCCATCTATAACTCCATTAAAAAATCATACATTTCCTGCACGGTACCCAGCGCCATCATTTCTTGATTTTTTACAGTTTGTTTGAGATTTTGGTAAATCTGACTTTCAGCAATTTCCCTTTTCGGAGCTTCTTTATTGACAGTCATGACACCATCTTTGATAGTTACAAAGCCCAGTTCTTCAAATACTTGGATCATCTTGACCAGCAAGATTTGTTGAATATTGAGATAAGCCGCCAAATCTTTCAGCTTGTAGCGAATATCAAACTCTGGGAACTGGTAAATGGTCTTGTACAATTTGGCAAACTGCTCTCTAGTTCCATAACCTGTCAGATAGTAGGCCTTGTCAATGTCATTTTTGAAATAGACAGCTGAGAAATTCTGTTCCTGAAAAATGGTTTTCAGCAAGGTAATATCCTCAGGAATGGTTTTTACAACCACAGCATCACTAGTCGCTAAATCTGGCACCTCTCCAGAGAAATCCAAGACTGGAACCCCTTCTGGCAGGGCTACGTTCTTCCCACGAATGTTAAAGAGTTGAACACCCTCCACACGCGCATCCACCATCATTAACTGGAGAGCAGTTTGCCCATTCCATTGGTTGACAGACAGGGTGACTGCCAATTCTAGATTCTTGGTTTGAGCAAACTCTGTCGCCCATCTACCTTGTCCGAAGGCCACCACTTCAAAACTCGCCTCACCCTTGGAAATTTTTAGTTTGAGGTGGGCATTGCCTGCTCCCATGGTTCTAGCACTTTCGACATGAAAATCCTTGATATAAAAAACAGGTTTCTGATTGTCCATTCCAAAGGGAGCTAAACGTTCAAAGCTTTTGACTGTTTCCAAGCTAAGAGTCTCCAAGTCTAGCTCTTCATCTAGATTTAACTTGTTCTTGCCAGCAGCATCTGCGCCTTTTTCACGGACATAGTCTTCCAAAACCTGAGATAAATCTGAAAGTTTCTCAACTTCCAGCGTCATCCCTGCTGCACCAGCATGGCCGCCAAAGGCGATAAAGAGGTCTCGATGGGGATCCAGAGCCTCAAAAATATCGACTGCTTCCACACTACGAGCGCTACCCTTAGCACGACCCTCCTCTATATTAAGAACGATGACTGTCTGCCCTAGTTCTTCCAACAAACGACCAGCAACGATACCCAGAACGCCAGGATTCCAGCCTTCCTTGGCCAAAACCTGGACCTTCTTCTCAGGATCCACCATGGTCTTAGCTTCTTCATAGATTGACTGAACGATTTCCTTGCGCTCTTCATTTTTCTGGTGAATCATAAGGGCAATCTCATGAGCTTCCTCGTCGTCAAACCCAGTCAGTAAATCAATGGCAGGATTAGGATCATCCAAGCGACCCAAGGCATTCAAACGAGGGGCAATCTGGAAACCAACCGTTTCTTCTGTTACTTCATTAGCAGCAATCCCAGCCATATCCAGCATTTCTTGCAGACCGATGCGCTGAGTATGTCCCAACATTTCCAGACCATATTGAACCAAAATACGGTTTTCATCCGTCAAACTTACCATATCCGCAATGGTACCGATAGCGACCAAATCAAGCAACTCCACTTGCACTTCTTCTAAAAGAGCGCAAGCCAGCTTGAAAGCCACTCCGCATCCAGCCAAATATTTGAAGGGATAGTCCGCATCCGGATGCTCAGGATGGACAATCGCATAGGCATCAGGAAGGGTTTCCGGCATGGAATGGTGGTCGGTCACAATGACATCCACTCCCATAGACTGGGCCAATTCAATGGCTTCGTGCCCTGCAACTCCATTATCCACTGTCACAATCAGGGAAATTCCCTCTTGCTCGATAAAGTATTTATAGACACTGGCATTGGGACCATAGCCATCGGTAAAACGATTGGGCAGGTAAACACGGCACTCGGCGCCAAGCTGTTCCAAACTTTCCTTAACAATAGAAGCTGAAGTCATACCATCCGCATCGTAGTCTCCATAGATGAGAATGTTTTCCCCTTCTTCAATGGCCTGACGAATCCTTTTCACTGCCTTATCCATATCATGGAGCAGATAGGGATCATGTAAGTCCTCTAAAGAAGGTTCTAAAAACTTCTTTAGACTTTCTTCATCCTGAATCCCTCTTTCAAATAATAATCGAGCCACCTCAGGACCCATTCCAGCCTTCTTGGCTATCTTTGTAAAATCCGCATCTTCAACCTGCGGGGCAAACTGCCATTCATAAGTAGGAGTTATCAAAAAAACATCCACTCTTTCTAAGAATTCTATCGTTTCATTATAACATGATTTAGGCATTTTCTCTATTCAGATTGCTTTTTTATAACATTTTAGTGAATTTTTTTCAGATATGATTTGACAAGAACACTCTTTTGTTGTAGAATCATGTTATAAAATCTAACACAAAGGAGATCTCTCATGGCTTTAGTAGAATTTAAAAACGTCGAAAAATATTACGGAGACTACCACGCACTCCGCGACATCAATCTCCGTTTTGAAAAAGGACAAGTTGTTGTCCTGCTTGGACCTTCCGGCTCTGGGAAGTCAACTCTTATCCGTACGATCAATGGTTTAGAGGCTGTTGACAAAGGAAGTCTCCTGGTCAATGGACACCAAGTAGCAGGTGCTAGTCAGAAAGATTTAGTTCCTCTTCGTAAGGAAGTCGGCATGGTTTTTCAACATTTTAATCTTTATCCACACAAAACAGTGTTAGAAAATGTAACACTCGCGCCCATAAAAGTTCTAGGAATTGATAAAAAAGAAGCTGAAAAAACAGCCCAAAAATATCTGGAATTTGTAAATATGTGGGACAAGAAAGATTCCTATCCCGCCATGCTATCTGGTGGACAAAAACAACGGATCGCCATTGCTCGTGGTCTTGCCATGCATCCGGAGCTCCTCCTCTTTGATGAGCCAACATCTGCTCTTGACCCTGAAACCATCGGTGATGTTCTAGCAGTTATGCAAAAACTGGCGCATGATGGGATGAACATGATCATCGTTACCCACGAAATGGGCTTTGCCCGTGAAGTTGCGGACCGCATCATCTTTATGGCCGACGGAGAAGTTATGGTGGATACGACAGATGTCGATGACTTTTTTGACAACCCAAGCGAACCTCGTGCCCAACAATTCCTCAGCAAAATTATCAACCACGAAAGTGACAAAGTCAAATAAGGAGGCGCCTATGAAAAAGAAACTCTTTTTATCAGTATTATTGATTAGCCTTTTCAGCCTTGTTTCTGCAAAACCAGTCCAAGCCGATACCAGTGTCGCAGACATTCAAAAAAGAGGCGAACTAGTTGTCGGTGTCAAACAAGACGTTCCCAATTTTGGTTACAAGGACCCCAAGACCGGGACTTATTCTGGTATCGAAACGGACCTTGCCAAGATGATTGCAGACGAACTCAAGGTCAAGATTCGCTACGTTCCTGTTACCGCTCAAACACGTGGACCACTCCTAGACAATGAACAGGTCGACTTGGATATCGCAACCTTCACCATCACAGATGAACGTAAAAAATTATACAATTTCACCAGTCCCTACTATACGGATGCTTCTGGTTTTTTGGTCAATAAATCCGCCAACATCAAAAGCATTGAGGACCTAAACGGTAAAACGATTGGGGTTGCCCAAGGCTCCATCACCCAACGCCTGATTACTGAACTGGGCAAAAAGAAAGGCCTAACCTTTAAATTCGTCGAACTTGGTTCCTACCCAGAATTGATTACTTCCCTTCACGCTCACCGTATTGATGCCTTTTCCGTGGACCGCTCGATCCTGTCAGGCTACATTAGTAAACGGACAGAACTACTAGATGATAGTTTCAAGCCATCTGACTACGGTATCGTCACCAAGAAATCAAATACCGAGCTAAACGACTATCTTGATACCTTGGTCACTAAATGGAGCAAGGATGGTAGTTTACAGAAACTCTATGACCGTTACAAGCTCAAACCATCTAGCCATACCGCAGATTAAGGAGGACACCCCATGACAGATTTATCATCTTGGACAGCCTATTTTCAGGATTTTGGACAATTTTTCAATGGTTTCCTCTTCACTCTTGCCCTAGCGATTGGTTCCTTTATCGTCGCCATGGTTTTGGGCATCTTCTTTGGAGCCATGTCAATAAGCAAACGCCCAGTCTTGCGCGTTTTGGCTCGTATCTTTGTCGAATTTTACCAAAATACTCCCCTCTTGGTGCAGTTTGTCATCGTCTTTTATGGTTTGCCTCTTATCAGTGACCATACCATCATGATTCCGATTTATTGGACAGCCGTTCTCTGCGTGGGACTCTATCACGGCGCCTATATCGCTGAGGTTATTCGTTCAGGGATTCAGTCTATTCCTAGCGGTCAGATGGAGGCCGCCTTGTCGCAAGGTTTTACCTATATCAGTGCCATGCGCTTGATTATCTTGCCTCAGGCCTTCCGTATCATTCTCCCACCTTTGACCAACCAAATTGTTAACCTCATCAAGAACACCTCTACCGTAGCTATCATCTCTGGAGTAGACTTGATGTTTGTGACTAAGTCTTGGTCGGCTCTCAACGGAAACTATATCCCAGCCTTTTTAGGCGCTGCTCTTCTCTACTTTGCCCTGTGCTTCCCTGTTGCCCAGTTTGGTCGCAAGATGGAGCAAGCCAACAAAAAAGCCTATTCACTTTAGGAGGTTACTATGGAATCTATTTTAGAAGTTTTGACCCCAGATAACCTAGTCTTTATCTTTAAAGGATTTGGCTTAACTCTCTACATTTCTCTGATTGCTATCGTCCTCTCGTCCCTTATCGGAACAGTACTAGCCGTCATGAGAAATGGGAAAAATCCTGTCTTACGGATCATCTCCAGCATTTATATCGAGTTTGTACGTAACGTTCCCAACCTCCTCTGGATTTTCACCATCTTTTTGGTGTTTAAGATGAAGTCCACACCAGCTGGTATTACTGCCTTTACCCTCTTTACCTCAGCAGCCCTGGCTGAGATTATCCGAGGTGGCCTCAATGCCGTGGACAAGGGCCAGTACGAAGCAGGAATGTCGCAAGGATTCACCTCTGCGCAAATCCTCTACTACATCATTCTCCCACAAGCGATCCGTAAAATGCTGCCAGCTATCATTTCTCAGTTTGTAACTGTAATCAAGGATACCAGTCTTCTCTACTCTGTTATCGCCCTACAAGAACTCTTTGGAGCCAGCCAAATTCTCATGGGACGCTATTTTGAACCAGAGCAGGTCTTCAGTCTTTATATCCTGATTGCCTTGATTTACTTTATCTTTAACTTTGCTATTTCTAGCTTGTCTCATAAGCTAGCAAAACGTTGGCAACAAGCCGCAGAATAAAAATCCAGCTCTCCGCAAAAATGGAGAGCTGATTTTTTGATTACCATAAAATACCTCTGTAAGAGAAAATCAGAGCTAAAATCAACAAAACATAGAAAGCGATAAAAAGCCATCTCATCTTCACACATAGAGCAATATATTCTCTAATAAAGGCCGATGGAATATAGTAGGCAGCTGTACGGCAACCAAGGCCATCTCCCTTCATCCCAATACGGCGAGCATAGGTACTGGTACGAAAAACATGGTAATCATTGGTCACAAAGAGAAAACGTGGACTAGCCACCAGCTTCTCCCCCATTTCTTTTGAGAAGAGAAGATTCTCATAGGTCGTCGTCGAGTCTTCCTCTAGGAGAATCGCTTCTCTCGGAACATCCGTCTCTTCCAACAAATAATTACAAATTGCCTGAGCTTCAGAAATCTTCTCATCCCCACCTCGGCCACCACTAGCGATGATTTTAACATTGGGATTGAGAGACTGGCGATAGGCTTCTACTGCCTTATCAATGCGACTCTTCAGTAAGGGAGTCACTTTTTCTCCATTCAACAAGCCTGCTCCGTGAATGATAATAAAATCATAATATTTTTTCTTAGGAATAAAAAGATACAGGATAGAATAAAGCAGAAATCCTGCAAAGGCAAAACCAAAAATCAAATACGAATAAATCAAAAAGAAAAAGATAATATTCACTAGATGATTGGTGTAAAACAAGCCCTTAGTATCGCTCACTCGAATCGCCATGATCACAAAAAAGAATAAAATCACGCAACCTAATCCTAGAGACAAATAATTTGCCTTGGATTTTCCTTCTTTTTTCAATAACACAAATCCATTATAAATAAGGAAAAAACCACTTAGAAAAACCAAAAGAGGCAGCAGGAGAAAAATCCCTGCAAAGAAAACCATGTGCACTTCTTTCTGCCCAGCTTCGTAAAAAAGATTGGCAATGGACATATAAGAAAAGAGCAGAGACAAAAGCAAGAGAGCTGGATTCCAGAGACTGCGATTGTCCCTTAAAAACGAAACGAGAAAAAGTAGGACAAAAAATCCTGTGATAAAGTACATAGTCTCCTCCTTTGATGACTACATTGTACCATAATTATAGCAATAGAAAAAGAGAACCTTAGTCCTCTTACTTAGACAGTTTATTCTGAGCATCTGCCACAACCTGAGCCAGACTTGTCTGGCGCAGTTGGTTTTCCATAGCTGCTTGAACATCAAACAACTTTTGGTCCAAAACTGCATGGATATTCGCACCAATTGGGCAATTAGGATTTGGATTGTCATGGAAACTAAAGAGCTTACCGGATTTTCCTAAACACTCCACAGCTTGGTAGACATCCAACAAACTGATATCCTGAAGGTCTTTTATTATCTCAGTTCCTCCCGTACCACGAGCAACTGAAATCAATCCTGCTTTTTTGAGTTGCGATAAAGTCTTACGGATAATGACTGGATTGACTCCGACACTAGCCGCAAGAAAATCACTGGTTACCTTGCTGTCTGTATCCTGCATTGCAATAATAATCATCATATGAGTCGCAATTGTAAATCGGCTTGAAATTTGCATCTTCTTCTCCTTTCATTGATATTTTATTCATCTTTTCCCGTATAAACATTATACCTTTTTTGCTTATCCTGTCAAATATTAACGAATGATTACCTTCTCCATGCAAAAAGTCCTGTATCCCTCTTGGTACCCAGAACAGCGGAGGACATACAAAGACTTATTTTTTTATGCAATTTTACGGACAATCCCTTTTGTTTTATGACTTGACCAAACCGAGCTGATAGACACCCCAGCACCAACTAAGGTAAACACAGCTAACATAGCTAGATTATAAAAATAGTTATCTGGGAAATCACCGCTAAAGATTAGTTGGTTCACCACTCGGAAAGCAAAGGCAAACTCAACCCCTAGTTTGGAAACGACTTCCATCGCCAAATCAATTTGATTCACTAGAAAGACAGTAATCACCATCCAAATAGAGGAAATCACAATTCCCTTTCGAGATACCTTTCTTCCAAGGATTTCATATCCTTTAATGGTACAAATCCCCAGAACAATACCCGCTACCATAGCTACATAACCTAGACGAGCGATAAATAGAGCAACTGCTCCACCAATCAAGGCTCCCAGTAAGGCACCAACTGCTCCAAGAAGAACATTTTCCTTTTGATTTTGATAAGAATCTACCTCAATCTGAAGATTGCTCTTCAGCAATTGATAGCTTTCCTCGTTGATAAGGAAAATTGAATCACCTAATTGATAGAGACCAACGGGACCCTCCTGACCGCTATAGGCACACACTTGGACGAAATGATGGGTTTCAAGGAAGGCAACGAGGTCTGTTATGAGCGTCTGTAACTTTTCAATTGTTTTTGATTTGCGCATGGCACCTTTTACGACAAAAGAAACAAGGTACTGGTTGATAGACAAGGTCGACAAGTTTGGAAGAGATTCACTCTTAAACTCATCCCAAACCAATTCGTTTTCTTCTGAATCCGCAGGATTGCCATTCAAACTCACACTGACACAAAGTCGAAACTGATTTTTCACATCAGTTTCTTGCAGGAAAAGTAAATAGCCTGACTGCGTGCCATAAATACTACGCGAATCTTCGTCAAATTGCAAGCCCAACTCCGAGGCAATGGCGTGTAACTCTTCTGGTTTCATTATCTGTCTCCTCTTATTTTGAATATCAATTAGTATGAGATTCAAATTAGTTATATTCCGTTATTCTAACATAAATTTGAGAAGCCGTCAATTCGTATCCAGTTCGACTTATCGGAAAACAACAGTTCCTAGACTATCTGATTTCTAGCTAGAAGTCCTCTTAAAACCAATCTTTCTTGTCTCTTTCCATCCAGAGCTCAACATCCTGGTCATAACCTTCTTGTTCACTGATTTGACCTAACAATTCGTGGTTATGAGTATGGTGAATTCCATTTACCAAACTTTCATAGTAGACCTGGAAATAGGGGAGCTTCAAATCTTTAGCCAACTGCAATTCAGTTTCCACATCATAATCCACACGACGAAAATCAACATCAGACAAACCTGCCTCATCAAACTCTAAGATCATATACTGGGCCCGCAGGTCCTTACGCAACTTCGCATCTAGAAAGAAAGGTTGTCCAATGGAACCTGGATTAAGAATCAACTGTCCATCACTTCCATAACGAAGCAACTGTTGATGAATATGGCCATATACTGCGATAGAGGCGTGTGGATTCGTGACCAATCTATCAAAATCTTCTTGTTTTCCCGTATGAATCAATTCTCTACCCCAGTTTTTATCAGGGAGATGGTGTGTGATTCCCACCATCAAATCACCAAACTGACGATGAACTTGCAGGGGTTGATTATTGAGGTCTTCGATTTCTTCAGGGCTGACCTCCTCTAAGATGTACTGACTTTGACGCAGGAGATAACGATGACTCGCTATTGTAGGATCTAACTTGCGATGCAGACCTCGCCAGAGACTATTCTCCCAATTTCCCAGAACTCTTACTGTAATAGGCAAGCTAGCTAAGAGGTCCAATATCCTTCTACGTCCTGTTCCTGGCATCAGAATATCCCCTAAAAGCCAGTATTGGTCTACCTCTGCCACCTTAGCATCAGCCAGTACAGCTTCCAAAGCTGTCGTATTTCCATGTATGTCTGAAAGAACTGCTATTTTGGTCATTCTTTCTCCTTACTCTCTTACTTCTTTTGTTAGTATTATAACAGAAAACACTCGAAAAGATCACTATCACTGATCAATGGATTAAATTGTAAGAGCTTCTAAATCGTGCTATAATATAAGTAGAGATTTCCCCTTCATTTAGGATTATATGGTCTACAATATCTCTCAAATATCTCTCAATTTTTGCAGATTGGAGGACTATTGCCATGCGGAATTATCTTAAGTATATCCCATACTACCTTGTCATTTTCTTCTTTTACTGGCCCCTCTATGAACTCCTCTCTCTACTCATCTCCGACCCATATACACTGAAAGGGCTCTACATTTACAACATCATCCTCTTTTCACCTCTGGTAATCTTTATCGTATCGCTACTTTATAGCTATCGATTTCATTTCTCACTTTGGTGGCTACTCGGTATTGGTCTGCTCTATTGCTTTACCATCATCACCTTTGGTGAGTTCATCCTGCTTTACTTCCTAGCCTATGAACTCTTTGCCCTACTTGGGTTGGTTTCTGGTGTGGGTATCAAGCATCTCTTCCAGAGAGCGAAAAACAAAAAAATTATATAAAAACCTTGAAAATTCTCGCAATCATGCTATAATAATGCATAGAGACAAGTCACTTAGTCCCTTTCTACTAGAGAGTGCGTGGTTGCTGGAAACGCATAGAAAGCCTAAACTGATACTACTCTACTGACTTTTATGCAAACATAAAACGGTGGCCACGTTAAAGCCAATCAGAGGTGTCCCTCTTTTTTGAGGAACATGAATGAAGGTGGAACCACGTTGCGACGTCCTTTTAGGATGTCGTTTTTTGTTTTGTCAGAAGGAGGAAGAATGATGCTTTATATGATTGGCGGATCGCCTTGCAGTGGAAAGTCAACAATTGCCTCACTTCTTGCTAGACAGTATCAACTACTTCATATCAAACTGGATGATTTGGTAGAAAAGATGATGAGTCAAGCAAGTGAAGACTCACAGCCAATTTGCCTTCTTAGGCAGGATAGAAATCCAGAACAAATCTGGATGAGAAATCCAGAAGAGATGGCAGATGAAGAATGGCGCTTTTATGAAGAGATTTTTCCTTATGTAAGATCTTACTTGATAAAGAATCAAAACAGACCTCTCTTGGTGGAGGGAGCAGGACTTTTGCCTCACTTGGTAAAGAAGCTTGAATGTCCAGCATCTTCCTATCTATGCTTGACTCCGACAGCTGATTTTCAAAAAAAGCATTATATACAGAGAGAATGGGTTCCTTATGTCTTAGAGGGTACAACCAACCCCGAGCAAGCTTTTGAAAACTGGATGCAACGAGACATTCTTTTTGCTCAAATGGTTCGTAAGGAAGCGGTGAGATTAGGCTATCCTAGCCTCGTAACAGATGGTAGTCAATCAGAGAATCAGACTGCGGAAGAAGTTGCTCGGCTCTTAAAATTGTCCAACAAAAATAGAATAAATATTTAAGGAGAAAACCATGATTAAGATTACTTTCCCAGATGGCGCTGTTCGTGAATTCGAATCTGGCGTTACTACTTTTGAAATTGCCCAATCTATCAGCAATTCCCTAGCTAAAAAAGCCTTGGCTGGTAAATTCAACGGCAAACTCATCGACACGACTCGTGCTATCACTGAAGATGGAAGCATCGAAATCGTGACACCTGATCACGAAGATGCCCTTCCAATCTTGCGTCACTCAGCTGCCCACTTGTTTGCCCAAGCAGCTCGTCGCCTTTTCCCTGATATTCACTTGGGAGTTGGTCCAGCTATTGAAGATGGCTTCTACTACGATACGGACAATCAAGCTGGTCAAATCTCCAACGAAGATCTTCCTCGTATCGAAGAAGAAATGAAAAAAATCGTCAAAGAAAACTTCCCATCTATTCGTGAGGAAGTCACTAAAGACGAGGCGCGTGAAATCTTCAAGAACGACCCTTACAAGTTGGAATTGATCGAAGAACACTCTGAGGACGAAGGCGGTTTGACTATCTACCGTCAGGGGGAATACGTGGACCTTTGCCGTGGACCTCACGTCCCATCGACAGGCCGTATCCAAATCTTCCACCTTCTTCATGTAGCAGGTGCTTACTGGCGTGGAAATAGCGACAACGCGATGATGCAACGGATTTACGGTACAGCTTGGTTTGACAAGAAAGACTTGAAAAACTACCTTCAAATGCGTGAAGAAGCTAAAGAACGTGACCACCGTAAACTTGGAAAAGAGCTTGACCTCTTCATGATTTCACAAGAAGTTGGTCAAGGACTTCCATTCTGGTTGCCAAACGGTGCGACTATCCGTCGTGAATTGGAACGCTACATTGTCGACAAGGAGCTGGCTTCTGGCTATCAACACGTTTACACTCCACCACTTGCTTCTGTTGAGCTTTACAAGACTTCTGGTCACTGGGATCATTACCAAGAAGACATGTTCCCAACCATGGACATGGGTGACGGGGAAGAATTTGTTCTTCGTCCAATGAACTGTCCACACCACATCCAAGTCTTCAAACACCATGTTCACTCCTACCGTGAATTGCCAATCCGTATCGCTGAAATCGGTATGATGCACCGCTACGAGAAATCTGGTGCCCTCACTGGTCTTCAACGTGTGCGTGAAATGTCACTCAACGACGGTCACCTCTTCGTTACTCCAGAACAAATCCAAGAAGAATTCCAACGTGCCCTTCAGTTGATTATCGATGTTTATGAAGACTTCAACTTGACTGAATACCGCTTCCGTCTCTCTCTTCGTGACCCTCAAGATACTCACAAGTACTTTGACAACGATGAGATGTGGGAAAATGCCCAAACCATGCTTCGTGCAGCCCTTGATGAAATGGGCGTTGACTACTTTGAAGCTGAAGGTGAGGCAGCCTTCTACGGACCAAAATTGGATATCCAAGTTAAGACAGCTCTCGGAAAAGAAGAAACCCTTTCGACTATCCAGCTTGACTTCTTGCTTCCAGAACGTTTTGACCTCAAATACATCGGGGCTGATGGTGAAGAACACCGTCCAGTTATGATCCACCGTGGAGTTATTTCAACTATGGAACGCTTCACAGCTATCTTGATTGAGAACTACAAAGGTGCCTTCCCAACATGGCTTGCACCACACCAAGTAACTCTCATCCCAGTTTCTAACGAAAAACACGTAGACTACGCATGGGAAGTGGCTAAGAAACTCCGTGACCGCGGTGTCCGTGCAGATGTAGATGAGCGCAACGAAAAAATGCAGTTCAAGATCCGTGCTTCTCAAACTAGCAAGATTCCTTACCAATTGATCGTTGGGGATAAGGAAATGGAAGACGGAACAGTCAATGTTCGTCGCTATGGACAAAAGGAAACACAAACTGTCTCAGTTGATGACTTTGTCCAAGCTATCCTTGCTGATATCGCCAACAAATCACGCGTTGAGAAATAGAATTTATTAGATAGCGACGAAACCCGAGCCAATTGGCTCGGGTTTCGTTTATTGACTATTTGGAAAGATTCCTAATCTCTGCTTGATACCATTCAATTTTATTATCTAATTTTTTTAGTGAGATTTGCCAATTTTTAATTTGTTCTTTAACAAAGCTGCGGTGCTTCTGCAGCATTTCTAAGCGTTCTTTTAGGCTACTATAACCCTGGTAACGCAAGTCAGCATATCTCTGAATATCTTTCAAATGCATACCCGTATCTTTTAAACGTTGAATAAACTGAACCCAGGCAAGATCGTTTTCGTCGTAGGAACGCTGACCGCTTTGATCTCTATCAACTTTAATCAATCCTCGTTTTTCGTAGTATCGGAGTGTATGCGCTGATAAATTCACTTTTTGGGCAAAAAGACCGATTTTCATAAAAAAACTCCTTTAATTTCTTGACTTAGAGTATGGTCTAAGTTTTATAATTACATTGTAATCGTTTAAGGAGGTAAATGCAAATGAAAAACAAACGATTTGAACGTGGATTGGAAAGACTCAATCAGATTGATGGTGAGGGCGGTGAGCAGGTCATTTCCTCTCTGAAAGAAATAGCGCCAGATCTAGGAGACTATATTGTAGAATTTGCTTTTGGCGATATCTATAGTCGTGAAGGACTGAATCTACAGGAGCGAGAAATCGTCACTCTTGCTAGCCTTTTGACGCAGGGAGGTTGTGAAGTACAGCTGGAAGTACATATTCAAGCTGCTTTAAATGTTGGCTTAACCCCCGAAAAGATTATAGAATGCTTTTTACAATGCATCCCTTACGTTGGATTTCCTAGAGTACTAAATGCTGTTTTTTTAGCTGATAAACTATTTAAGAAAGAATAATAAAGGGGTGTTGAGTGGAACTAACTTCAAATAGGTAGACAAATTATTTAAGTAAAGGATTTAGTTCTGTATTGCACAGGGCT
>NZ_KV802735.1:387923-393020 GCF_001810825.1 Streptococcus sp. HMSC076C08
GTATTGCACAGGGCTAAGTCCTTTTAGTTTGACTTTAATTCGTTTATTATTGTAGTAATCAATGTAGTCTACAATAGATTGCTCAAGGTCTTCTAAAGACCTAAAGTGCTTCTCATAACCGTAAAACATCTCTAAGCTATATCCTTGTTTTCTTAGTTCATAGATTTGAACTTTATCTTCATAACTCAATTTCATAATAAAGCACCCCAATCGGAGGCTTTTTATCATCTATGTTTACTCGATAACGAGCTTTACTTCAGCGAATTTGATGCGAACGGTTGTTCCTATCCCAACCTCAGACTCGATACGAATCTGGTGGCCCAGCTCTTCAGAAATTTTCTTAGATAGATAGAGGCCAAGTCCAGATGATTGCTGGGTCAAACGGCCATTGTAGCCTGAAAAACCACGTTCAAAGACTCGGAGGACATCACTGTTTTTTATCCCAATCCCCGTATCCTTGATACAGAGCTCCTGGCCTTCCATATAAATCTCTAGGCCACCTTCCTTGGTGTATTTGAGGCTGTTTGAAAGGATTTGTTCAATGACGACCAACAACCACTTCTTATCGGTCACGATAATTTTGTCAAGGTCATGGAGGTTGACCGTCAGTCCCTTTTGGATAAAGAAAAGTGCGTACTTACGAACCATCTCCTTGACCAAGTCCTCCACTTGAACCTGTTCAAAGACCAAATCATCGTGAAAACTCTCTAAACGCAGGTACTGCAAAACCAGGTTGGTATAGGAGTCAATCTTGAAAATTTCCTGTTCCAGCTGCTGCTTGACCTCCCGATCAGAGACTTCTGCTACTAAAAGGCGACTCGCTGCAATGGGCGTCTTGATCTGGTGAACCCATAAGGTGTAGTAGTCAAGCAAATCCGTCAGCTTACTCTGCGTTTCCGACTTCTTTTGATACAATTCAGATTCACGCTCTTCGAGCTTTTCTGCTAGCGCACATTCTAGAGGAGACTTGGGGTCTCTCTCAGCATAGAGTACTTCCTGCCGGTAAATCTGAGCTTCTGCAAATATATCCCAAGCCAAAAATAAGAAGGTCAAAAAACTACTGAGTAGAAAGAAATAAAGAAAATAAGTTCCTAGACTAGCAAATAAAAACTGAAAGAGAAGGACGAGAAAGCCTAATGAAAAAATATAGATAAAGATGCGACTGCGAGAACGCAGATAGGCTAGAAAAAATGATTTCCAATCAAGCATGTTTCAGTCCGTATCCTATCCCTTTCTTGGTTTCGATAAAACCTGCTAAACCTTGCTCCTCCAACTTTTTACGCAAGCGAGCAACGTTGACAGACAAGGTATTGTCATCGATGAAAAAGTCGCTATTCCAGAGTTCCCGCATCAAGTCATCACGCGCCACGATATTGCCAGCATGTTCAAACAAGACCCGCAAAATTTGAAATTCATTCTTGGTCAAACTCAGAACTTCCCCCTGATAGTGCAGGTCCATAGACTTTGTATTGAGGATCACACCCGCATACTCCAGCAGACTTTCATCCCGCCCAAATTCATAGGAACGGCGCAACAAGCCCTGAACCTTGGCAAGGAGCACCTGCTGGTCAAAAGGCTTGGTCACAAAGTCATCCGCCCCCATATTAATCGCCATGACAATATCCATCGCCTGGTCTCTCGAAGAGAGAAACATGATGGGCACCTTAGAAATCTTACGAATCTCCTGGCACCAGTGGTAACCATTAAAAAGAGGTAGACCAATATCCATGAGGACCAAATGAGGCTCCGACTGAACAAAAAGACTCAATACTTCCATAAAATCCTCTACCAAAACGACCTCAAACCCCCACTCAGAGAGTAGTTTCCCAACTTGTTGCCGAATAACTTGGTCATCTTCTACTAGTAAAATCTTGTGCATGCGCTCCTCCTTTGTTATTTCTCAAAGTATCAAAACCCTTCATATCAGATTTACGGATCAGTATCTCATACTGTTTAGAAGCCTATTTCCCAAATCCAGATAAGAAAACAGATGCTAAATAGAGAACATTCCCACTGATATCATACCTTATTTTTAATTATAGTTCCAGCCTTATCCTATATTTTCCTTTTTGTACTCATTTAGTTAGCGTTTCTTTAACTTATTTAATAGATCTAGCCTTCTTATTGACAAGCTAGCCATGATTTGTTAGAATATGAATGAACAAATAAATTTATTCATTCATAAAGCGAAGGAGGTTAAATCATATTGGACAAAAAACAATCTTTAAAAACAGCAGCCTATGAAGTTTTTTCGAAAAAAGGTTACAAGGCAACAGGTATTTCAGAAATTGCTAGGCAAGCTGGTGTTGCAGTTGGTTCTTTTTATAACTATTACGAGAGTAAAGAAGCCATTTTTCTAGACATCTATATAGATGAAAACAACCGTGTTCGCCAAGCTATGATCGAAGAACTGGATTGGGAAATTGACATGATCGACCTCATTGGTCAACTATTTGCTCAGTCCAGAACTCTCGTTTCTTCCAATAAAATCCTTGCAGAATGGTACAATCCTGCCATCGCAGATGAGTTACACAGCTACTATTCCTCGGAAGAAGGCAAAGTCGCAAATCCTTTTCATCAGTTTCTAGTTAAAACTTTTACAAATCGTATGCAGTCTGAAGGGTACTCGCCAGAAAAGATTCAAGATATTTTACAGGTTTATAATCTGTTTTACTATATGGATATGCATATCACGGAAAAAGATTTTCCAGATATTGGCAAAACTGTTGAAATACTTGCGACCAACTTCATTAAAGGAGTTCTAAAATAATGAATGGATTTCTTTATTTTTTGAAAAGATATGAATGAATAATTTTATAGTTCATTCATAAAATTAAGAACAGGAGTCATAAAAAATGAAAAGAGGTAAAAAAATGTTTATTATCATTCTATCAACACTTGGAGCGATATGTATTATAACTTGGGGTGCCATCGCTTATCTTGGACGAAGCCAGACATTATCTATAAAATCCATTGAAAACCCCAGCGGAGATCTATATTTAATTCATATCACAAAACCGAGTCATCAAATCTGGAAAGCTGGGGCTTATGCTAAGTTTACACTCCCTGATACCTCGTCTACTGCTAGTAAATATGAAGCTAAGGGAGAGCAAACCAGTCGATGGCTAACCATTGCCTCCACACCTGATGAAGATGAAATTCTCATTTTGACTCATAATAGTGGAAGCAACTTTAAGAACACCTTGACACATTTACCGGCTGGCAGTGAGATTGAGATGAGTTGGCTGGATTCCTCTTTGACTGTTAAAGATACGAATAAGGCACTAGTTTGCTTTGCATCTGATGTCGGCATTTCTGCTCTACGCCCCCTTATCAAAGAATGGGCTGGTAAATGTCCGATTATTCTCAACCATTTTGACAAAGGAGTTACTATTTTCGATAATGAGATGAAAGAACTGGCTCAAAAAACACCGAATTTTACTTATAAAACTAGCGAGGAACTTTCTCAAAGTCAAGAATTTTTAAAACGTGCTATTGATGAATACGGCAATCAAGCTAGTTATCTCATCACAGGTCAGCCTGATGATGTAAATGAGATGAAGAACTTTTTAAAGGAAAATGGGATTGATAGCAAAAACATACAAGTAAGCTCGTTTAGAGGTTTGAAATAGGAGCAATCTATCTTCTATGTATTTCAATCAAACCCTACTAGGTCATTCGAACAAGCCTACTAGCTAATTCTAGGTAAATGTGGTAATATAAACATTGAGAAAGGAGCTTTTATGGCCAATATTTTTGACTACTTAAATGACGTAGCATACGATTCCTTTTATGACCTCCCCGTGAATGAGTTAGATATTCTTGCCCTGACTGAATTAACCTATCTTCCTTTTGATGATGTAGTTACCCAAGAACCAAAGCGCCTCATAGATCTTGCACCTCAAATCCCTAGAGACACGACGATGTTGACCAATAAAAACCGTCTCCAGTTGTTGGATCAACTCGCTCAACACAAACGCTTTAAAAATTGCAAGCTCTCAGACTTTATTAACGATATTGATCCTGAATTGCAAAAACAGTTTGCAGCCATGACTTATCGTATCAGTCTCGATACTTATTTGCTTGTTTTTCGCGGAACGGATGATAGCATCATCGGTTGGAAAGAAGATTTCCATATGACCTATATGAAGGAAATCCCAGCTCAAAAACATGCCCTCCAGTATTTAGAGGACTTTTTTTCCCAACATCCTAACCAAAAGGTTATTCTAGCAGGACACTCAAAAGGGGGTAATCTAGCTGTCTATGCTGCCAGTCAACTTGATCCAAACTTGCAGAAAAACATTGTCGCTGTCTATACTTTTGATGCCCCTGGGCTTCACAAGGAACTAACCGAAACACCTGGCTATCAAAACATGATGGAAAGAACGAAAGTGTTTATCCCACAAGGTTCTATCATCGGGATGATGCTGGAAATTCCGGATAAAAAAATTGTTGTTCGAAGCACTGCCTTGGGTGGTATCGCCCAGCACGATACCTTTAGTTGGCAGGTTGAAGACAAACACTTTGTCCAACTAGACGAAACTAATAGTGACAGCCAACAAGTCGACACTACTTTCAAGGAATGGGTTGAAACAGTTCCTGACGAAGAACTGCAGCTCTACTTTGACCTCTTTTTTGGAATCATTCTAGATGCAGGCATCTCTTCTATCAACGACCTTTCTTCCTTCAAGGTCATTGAACACATTCACCATCTCTTTGTACAAGCCCAATCCCTCACTCCTGAAGAAAGAGAAATCATGGGACGCTTAACCCAACTCTTGATTGACACTCGCTACCAAGCTTGGAAAAATCGAGAATAGACAAAAACCAACTAACCTAATGATTAGTTGGTTTTTTGTTTAAGAAACTAATGGATACTACTTAGAATCTCGAGTATAGAATTAGTCTTCTTTTTTCTTTCGAGACACAAGTCCAAATCCGCTCATCAAACCAAGTACTCCTAGAGCTGCCAAAGCTGCATGATCTTCCGTACCAGTATTAGGTAATTCTTTGGTTGCTTTAGTAGTTGGAGATTGCTCAGTCGGTTTTTGTTGAGGGGCAGTAACAACTTTTTCGTAGACATGTTCTGTGTCACCG